>JANOIK010000279.1:0-7121 GCA_031407585.1 Planctomycetota bacterium
CGCTTTCCGCACGGGCGTCCGCCGACTGACCGGCCGCCGCGAACGCATGGGCTTTATGTTCGACCACGACGACCTGACCCAGGAAATCCTCGAAGCTTCCAATCGACGAGCCGCATAGACATCTATGCGGGGCCACTTAGCTTGAAAAGCATCGGCGTGAGCCCCTGGCTACACGACTCGGCCCCTCCTGAGCCGGAAAGCACCTGCATGATCCTGTTCAACGCTGGGCTAATGTCAGTTTGTCCCTCCGGGGCAACGCTTCGTTTACGAACCCCACGCCATCCAGGCCAGCAGCAGGAGCCAGGCCAGCATCAGCGCGCACGAAACGCCCAGTTGCCACGGATGCTTCACCGGCGGGGCAGGGCGGGGGGACGGGTCGATCGCCGGCGTCACGGAGCTCGCGGCACGCGCGGTTGCCGCGCTCGTCGACTCGGCGCCTCTCCGCCGGCGGCTCACGGCCGCGGTTCCTCGGAGTCGACCGCCGAGATTTGAAAGCCGTGCTCGAATGCTTCGTCGAAGTCGAACACGTCGTCGAAGTCTTCGCGCCGATCTTCCGGCGTCTTGCGCATCTGGCCGATCTCGATGAGGTTGAACACGATCTCGCCGAAGTCGCCCGTGCTGGTGATGCCCCAGTGGTTCAGCACCTGCTTGGCCAGCCGACCGTACTGCTCGTGGGCGAAGCGCCGCATGGCGCCGCAAAGCTGCTGACCCGTGACGTGCCGCTCCGGCTCATTGCCGTCCTCATCGCTCTCAGCGCGCTCGTCGTCATCGTCGTTCACGCTGTCGCCGCCGAGGCCCATCTTCTCCTGGGCGAAGCGGAGCGCCTCGAACACGAACACGTAGGCGTCGAACTTATAACGCCGATCGTGGCGCAGTAATTCGGAAATCGGATGGGCGGGGTCGAGCATGATCTTCTCTGTTGCGTGCCGTTCGCGTTGTGTCCCAGCCCCTGGGACCGCACCGGCCTCTCAGTCAATTATACGGTAGGAGCGGATTCTTGTAGCGGGGGGTGTTTTCGGCCAGAAATTTAGGACTCTCAACCATTCCGACTAGCCGGAGGGCCACGCCCTCCGGGTCCCGGACGGCGTGGCCGTCCGGCTAGATCCGTTGTGGCTAGTTGAGCTCCCCGGCCTCCGGCAGTTCGTCGTCGAAACTTTCCGTAGCGACGTCGTTCCCCTGATCCGCCGACGGGGGAGCATCCTTGGCTTGCGGATCGCTCCGATGCCCGTCATGACGATCCGCATCGCCTTCGGGCCGTCGCGACGGCTTGCCGCGCGAGTTCCCCCGCGCGATCACCGTCACCACGTCCGCCGCCTGGATGGCGATGCGCCGCATGTCCTCGGTCTCGATGAGCAACTGCCCCGCGAGAATCTCCTGAGCCAGCACCCGGGCTCGGCCTTGATTGGTGATAATCTCCGACCCCACCGGCGGCAAGTCCTTCTGCAGGTCCTGATAGGTGTCGTACTCGTACCGCAGGCAGCACTTCAGCCGGCCGCACCGCCCGGAGATCTTGCTGGGGTCGAGCGTCGCCTTCTGCAGCTTGGCCATCCGCATCGACACGGGCGGCATCTCCGACAGGTGCGTGTTGCAGCACACCACCTTGCCGCAGTCGCCGTAGTCGGCCAGCAGCTTCGCCTCGTCGCGCACGCCGATCTGCTTCATCTCGATGCGCGTCTGAAAATCCTTCGCCAGATTTTTCACGAGCTGGCGGAAGTCGACGCGGTCTTCCGAGAGGTAATAGACAATCACCCGCTCGCCGCCGTACAGCCGTTCGACGTCGACCAGTTGCATCGAGAGGCTCAGCTCGGCGATGCGGGCCGTGCACGACTCGTGCTCGCGCTGTTCCTGCTCGAACAGCCGCCGCAGCTCGCGGACGTCCTCCTCAGTCTGCTCGCGCATGATCTGGCCGTTCTTGGGGTCGACCATCGAAGCGACCACATGGTCGGTCGCCTCGCACAGGACCTCGCCGGCCTCCATGCCGCGCTGCGTGCGGGCGATCACCTGCATGCCGCGCGCGTAGCTTTCCCCCTGGCGCACGCTGAACACGCCCAGATTCCGCATCACGCCATGTCGAACCACGTACCGAGGCATTCTGCTATCGCTTTCACGGCGGTTGAGGCCGAGCTCTTGCCGAACCCGCAGTATATCGCCGGGCTCCGCAACCGGCCATCGCGTTGCGGCCGCTGGCATTCGCCGCGGAGAGGGGGATTTTTGTCCGCAGATGTCGCAGATGGGCGCAGATAAGGACCAGGAGCATTGGAAGGGAGAAAGTTTGAATCTCGGTGGGCGTTGGCAATTCGCCAACATCTCCTCGTTCTTAAATTCCGAATCTCATCTGCGTTCATCTGCGACATCTGCGGACAACTCTTCTCCCGGATGATAGCTGCGGACAGCGTGCCGAGTGACCTGTCGCTCGGTGAAGCGCTCGGGCTTCAGCCGCCGCTCGCAGAGTAGTTTCGCCTGGTCGAAGTAGTGCGGCGACAGGGGGTCGCCGCTCGTGCCGAAGGGTACGAGGCTGGCGCCGTGGACGCCCTCGGGGGCGAATTCCCAGGCGGCGAGATACGAAGTGCCCACCATGGCGTACCGCTTGCGCTGCGAGATGACAAACGGCACGACCACGCTCGGCGAGTAGTACTCAGTAAACGCCACGCCCATCGGCCCGTGCCCGCCGAGGCTCGGCAGGCTCTCGGCGTTGTCGTCGAACCGCGCGTCCGTGAGGTCCGCCACGCGCGAGATGCGCTGCTCGCGATACGCCTCGGCGTAGGGCGTCCGCCAGTTGCCGTGCAGCGACTCGAGCGTCTCCGCCGCGTGAATGAGCGCCTCCATCTGCGCCGCGTCGTTCCCCTCGAACTGCTCGCGCATGTTCTCGCCCGGATACTCGGCGCCGTAGAGCAACTCGTACCAGGCGTGGCACAACGTCGCCGCGGTCGACTCCGGCGTGATGCGGCAGTCCCACGCGAGCAGATGCTCCAAGTACGGCGCCGCCTGCGCCGCGAGCTGCGGCGACTCGGCTTTGAGCTTCTCCAGCGCCGCGGCGTATCGCGGCAGGTTGTGCCGGGCCCAATACACCTCGTTGTCGAACGCCATCGCCTGCCAGCCGGCGAAATCGACCTTCGGCATCGCGCGGAGCATCTCCAGCGAGCGCAGCGAGCGGCGGTTGCGCACGTCGCCGTCGCCGATCATGTACGCGGGGAACTTCTCCGGCTGCGGGTTGTCGCCGTCCGTCACGGCGAACGGCGTCGAGTTGCAGTTCTGCAGAAACCCCGCCGCGGGATTGAGCGTCTGCGGCAGCTCGTCGAGCTCGTGCACGCCGAGCCACTCCGTCGCGCTCGTGGCGCCGTCGACCGGCTGCGACCAATCGTACGCGGGGTTCCGCCGCGGCACGCGACCGTTGTACAGAAACCACGTGTTGCCGTCGCAGTCGGCGTAGAGCAGATTCATGAACATCATCTGCATGGGCGCCATCGCCGTTCGAAATTCGTCCAGATTTTTTGCTTTGAACATTTTGAGCGACTGCCGCAACGGCACCGCCTCGAACAGTCCCGAGATCGCGACGCTCAGCATCTGCTTGCCGTCTTCGTTTTCAACGACCGGCCCGTGGTGCGTCTTGCGAAACGTAAACGTGCGATGCTCCACCGCCGCGGCCTTGCGCACGCCGATCGTCCCGGTCCACTCTTCCGCCTTTCGCCATGCGCCGTCGTACTCGTAGGAGAGCGGGTCAGTCGGGTGCGTGAACCGCATCCGCCAGGCATCGGCGATGTCGGGCTTGTTGGTGACGAGCGACCAGCCGAGCCGCTCGTTGTGCCCCATGGCGAGCGTGGGGCTGCCGTAGAAACCGGCGCCGATAAAGTTCCACGCCTCGCCCTCGGCGCCGCCCGCGCTGTGCAGGTGCGCTTCGGCCAGCTGCGTAAAGCCAAACCACGGCATGTGCGGCGCCGCCAGCAGCATGGGGGCGCCGCTCGCCGTGCGGGCGCCGCTCACGGCCCAACTGTTCGACCCCGTCGCCGTCCAGATTTGCGGATTTCGCCGCGGCAGGTACTGATCGCTCACGCCCGTGAAGCGAAACGTGATCTCCAGCGCCACGTGCCGGTAATACGCCAGCACGTGCCACGGCTCGAAATGCGTGATGAGCCGCGGCCGCACCTCGGGATGGGTGGCGAGATACCGATTGATGCCCTCGACGAACGCCGCGTAGAGCCGTTGGGACGCCAGATCGAGCGCCGCGAAATCCCGCTCGCTCCGCGGCACGATCTCGAACGCCCGGTTGAGCAAATCGGAATTGAGCCCCTGCGGCCCATGCACCTCGCTGTACCGCCCCAGCGCGAGAATGTAGACGTCCTCGACCTGCCAGAAGAAATCTTCGGCCTGCGCGTAGCCGAAGCCGAAGATGGTGCTCTCATCATCGGCGCCGAACACGTGCGGCACGCCGAAGTCGTCGCGGTAGATGGTCACCCGCGCGGCGAGCGCGTCGGCGTCGACGAGCGCGCCTTGGCCGCTTGCCGGCTTAGTGCGCGACACGGCAATAACGGTGACGAATATGAGAAGAGCGGTTCGCATGCCACCACTCTAACAAACTCCTGCTATCGAATGTTTAGCCGCGACGCGGAGGTCCTCCGCAGCGGAGCGAGTTTGCGCCACAACGCGCTCCGCTCCGCAGACTCCGCGTCGCGGCTAAACAACGTCGAAATCTCCAATCCCGCGGCCAATTCCGAATTCTCACCGCACCGGCCGAACGAGCGTTCGGCCCACGGCATTGCCTTGGAGCATGTCGCCGATCACGCCCGGCAGTTCGCTGAGCGTTGCTTCCCGCACGAGCGGCGCGAGGTTGGTCAGCCGCCATTCGGTCGCCAGCTTATGCCAAATCTCCAGCCGCGGTTCGCGCGGGCACTTGGCCGAGTCGATGCCGCAAAGCGTGACACCGCGGAGCAGAAAAGGGTACACCGTTGCGGGCACGTCGACGCCCGCGACCAGGCCGCACGCCGTGACGCAGCCGCGGTACTTGGTGCTTCGCAGCAGCGTGCCGAGCGGCCGCCCGCCGACCGTGTCCACCGCCGCCGCCCAGCGCGACTCCAGCAGCGGGCGATCCGTGGCATCGTCGACTTCCTCGCGGCCGAGGATTCGCGTCGCTCCCAGTTCGCGCAGCAGGTCGTGATGTTCCGGCTTCCCCGTCACCGCGGCGACCGCGTAGCCGAGCTTCGCGAGCAGCGCTACGGCAATCGACCCCACGCCGCCGGTCGCTCCGGTGACCACAACTTCGCCCGCCGCGGGCGTCACGCCGTGGTGCTGAATGGCCTGCACGCACTGCGCCGCGGTGAACCCCGCGGTGCCAAGCGTCATCGCGTCCTCGGGGGTCCAGTCGGGCGGCAGCCGCACGACCCACGCGGCCGGCACGCGCACGTAGCCGGCAAACCCGCCCCACCGCGGGGCACCGAGTTCGTAGCCGGTGACGAGCACCGGATCGCTCGGGCAAAAGTCCGGCGAAGCGCTCTCCGCGACCCGCCCCGCACAATCGATCCCTGGGACATGCGGCAGCGAGGTCACGACGCCCGGATGCGCCTGCGCAGCGAGCGCGTCCTTGAAATTGAGCGACGAGCACGCGACTTGGATCAGCACCTCGCCGGGCGGGAGCTGATCGACCGTGATGTCCTCGACGGCCATCGCGAGCGCGCCGGCGTCGTCGCGCCGAACAACGAGCGCCGGAAAAGTTGCGTTTGCACCCATGTCATGCCACCTGTCAGTCGATGTTCGGCGCGTTACTTTTCAACTCGACGAAAGTACTCGCAGAGTCCTCCGCTAATTGCAAGCCACATATGTTCGCCTTTAAAATGCAGCTGGCGAACGCGGTATTCGCGGAAGAGATTGTCGTAGTAGCGAATGACAACGCTTTCTGAATCACTTGCCACGAGCTTATAGGGCGTCTCTTCTTCGAGGCCGTCGTAGCGCGAGTACATCACGCGATAGCCGTAGCGAACCTCCAGCTTGCCAAACAGCGACTTCAGCTTACGAATCTTCTCGTCAGACACTCCCTTCCTCGGAAAGAAATTTCTAAACGTGCGGCGTCGATCGGATTTCCAAGTTCCGACGAGTCGGCGGTCAATCGTTTTTCGCGACATTGTGATCGGTCCCGTGTTTGGGCCAACGCGATTTTGGGCGCCTACGACGCCGGTGTTAGCCGCCAAACGCGTCCGACCGCGTTGGCAAGTTTCGTTAAATTGCGAATGCCGGGTTCCTTGCGACCGGTCAGGTACGCTGCGACCTGCGGCTGACTCCAGCCGCATCGCTCAGCCACATCCTTCTGAGTCAAATTCTGCTCACGCATGCGTACGAGAATATCGGCGAGCATCTCGGCGACTCGCCCCTCGATGGTCATGTCGACCCAGGGCGCCGCCGGCTCGCTTTCGCGCTCCAATCGATTAGCGATGGAGACCGCTTCCGAACAATTTCTCGCTCGAGACAGTAACGTTTCTAGTTCCTCCTGCGAACCGACGCCGCCGCGTTCCCTCAGAAAGAACTTGCTTACGACCCGGGGTTGGTGCGACGCCTTGAACAAAAGTTGGCCGAGGTCCTCCGCCGACAGTGCGAGCGATTTACGCATGTTACACCTCCTCGGGAGTGATAAGGGATGTTTGTCGAGGAAACATCTCGGTCACAATAATGATCTTCCTGCCCGTCGGAAAACTATAGACGCTGCACACCAAGCCGAGATCACTGGTGATCGCGACCCAATTCTGAGACCGAGTTTCGTCGTCGGCGACGCCCCAGTCTCCGGCGGCATGTCGTGCCAACAAGGATGCCGCGGACTCGCCAGTAGCTGTGATGGCCAGCATTGCCGACGGGCTCGCCGTGACCGGACCCAGGACTAGCGGCAGATTGCTGAAATCAACCACGGTCCAATCTTCCCAGCTTCGTTTATTCCACCAGCACGGCTCGTTAATTATAGCCGATAGGATATATTCGGCAATCAATTCCTGGGCAGTTTGCTTATACGGATTCTAATCTGAAGTAGCGCGCCTCCTCTTGCGCCCTCCCAGGTTACCTATCATGATATCGCGGGCTCCTTTTCAGGGAGGTTGCGATGGACGTGAAGGATCATTTGCCGTTGGCTGAACTGCAGCGGCTAG
>JANOIK010000280.1:0-1693 GCA_031407585.1 Planctomycetota bacterium
TCGCCGAAGCAAAACGCCGCGGGCTCGAAACGCCGAGCGCGCCGCCAACCGATTTTCATAGCCAAACGGGCCTCGGAGTCGCAGCGCGCATCGAAGGCGTCTGGATCGGCGTCGGCCGCGAGCAGCTCTTTGAATCGCGAAGCGTGCCGATCCCCGCCCACCTCCGCGAGCAGGCCGACCGTATCCGCGAAGCCGGCCAAACGGCGTTGCTCATCATCGAAGCCGGTGAAAGTGCATCCGGCTCACAAACCTACGGCGTTATCGGCGTCGCCGACCAGCTCCGCGGCGAAGCGCCCGCAACGTTCGCCGCCCTCAAACGGCTCGCCGTCCGCCGCCTGGTGATCCTCTCCGGCGACCACCCGCGCGTCGCCCAGGCCATCGCTCAAACACTGCACGCCGACGACGTGCGCGCCGGCCTCATGCCCGACCAGAAAGTTGTTGAGCTGCGCCGCCTCAAGTCCGACGGCGCGACGATCGCCATGGTAGGCGACGGCGTGAACGACGCCCCCGCGCTCGCGGCCGCGGACGTCGGCATCGCCATGGGAGGCGCCGGCGCCGATGTGGCGCTCGAAGTCGCCGACGTCGTGCTCATGCGCGACGATCTCCGCGCACTCCCTGCCGCCGTCTGGATCAGCCGATTGGCACGCCGCCGCGTCCGCCAAAACATGACCATCGCCTTCGGCACGATTGCCGTCCTGGTCGTCGGCAGCTTCTTCGAGCTCCCCCTCTGGCTCGGCGTCCTCGGGCACGAAGGCAGCACCGTCGTCGTGGTCTTCAACGGCCTGCGGCTACTCTGGCAGCGCATGCCCTCGCTGTAAGGCGGCGACGGATGGCACCACCGCGAAGTTAGAGGGCAGATATCACCTCGACTGCCACCGGCACAATTTTTATAATGAACTTGGTGATGTCATTAAGGGTCGGGCCGCCTGGATCGGGCTCCGTCGCCGACTCCATAACCCACCATCCGACGTAATTCTTATCTCCTTGCGTGGGTGGAACCGGTTTGCCATCTGGCGACCCGGCTCCGCAACCGACCTCGCCCCCACAAGCGTCGATATCATTCCCCGGCTCTTGAGTACCGAGGTAATGCCCCGTACTCACCGAGCAAAACGCCACGGCGTTATCTACTTCGAAGCTTTTGCCGCTTACAAGTCGCCATTTCTCGGACTTGGTAAGAAGCACGCTGTCAGCCTTTGCACAACCATTTTCCTTTGCGCTTAGGAACTTTCCGTTCCTCCAATTCGTGATGGCGTAAACGCGTTGTTGCCCGCTGATCTCCCAAAGAAACCAAGTCTCTTCTTCGTTCCGATGGGGATTGCTGCAATGGAGCTGTCCCTCTTTGTCACCTCCTGCGTAAGATTGCAAATACATTCCGTATACGCCGTTTTTGATCCCAACCATCCCAAGGCACTTTAGTTCGCCGCCTGGGGCCTGCGCTATCGCGAGGTGAATGGGTCCCTGGGAATTTGCCAAAGCAATAATTCCCAACGCAAGCCAACGAGCAGGTTTCCTCATTTTGACGCCCCTGTTTTTTTGATTAATACATTGACTTCTTATACGGATTCTAATCTGAAGTAGCGCGCCTCCTCTTGCGCCCTCCCAGGTTACCTATCATGATATCGCGGGCTCCTTTTCAGGGAGGTTGCGATGGACGTGAAGGATCATTTGCCGTTGGCTGAACTGCAGCGGCTAG
>JANOIK010000294.1:0-1637 GCA_031407585.1 Planctomycetota bacterium
AGCGTCATGAGCGCCGCGAGGCTGCGGATTTCGTCGAGGTCGACCTGGTGGTGGAACCGCAGGCCGCCCTTCATGGGTCCGCGCGAGTTGTCGTGCTGCACGCGGTAGCCGATGTACGTAGCGATCTCGCCGTTGTCGAGCTCGATCGTCACCTCGACCTGAATCTCGCGCTTGGGCACGGCGAGGACCCGCCGCATGCCGTCGCTCAGGTTGAGCTGGTCGGCGGCGCGGTTGAAGTAATGGGCGGTGGCCTCAAAAGAATTCATGATGCGTGCGTGAGCGGTGAGAGGTGAGTGGTCGAAGTCGAAACGTGCGCCGCAAACAACTACCAACAGCCCCCGGCGCAAGCCGCGGGGTTTCCCCAATCACGCACAAAACTACAAACGGATTGGCGACGAACCCCGTGGCGTCGATAATACGGCGGCTGCATTCAACGGACAAGCAAGCACCTTCGCCAGCAGCGGATCCGCGCACGGACGATTCATCATGGCGCTTTCCGAACAAACTCCCCGCCCAGGCCACACACTGAAACCGGCGCGCCGTGGTCCGAGCCGCGGAATGCGGTGGGCGCTCTTCGGAATCGTAGCCTTGTTCGCTGCGTGGATCGCACAACAGTCGTGGTGCTCGTACTGTGCAATGCGAGAGGCTCGCAAGACCCAAGCCGCGCAGGAGCGTGCGAACTCAGCTATGCAGCCAGAGGAATCGTCGCGACCGGCGACGGTTTCGCAGGAAAGCGGGCCTCGCGAGCAGGCGGTCGACGATCCCGACGGCAAGCTGCTGTGGGTTTCGCCGACCGCCGGGACGCCAATCGCGACGGCCTACGTGCCTTCCGGCGTGCAGTGCCTCGTGCACCTGCGGCCGGCGGCGCTTGCTGCGCATCCCGAAGGCGAAAAGGCGCTCGCCGCGCTGGGGCCGTGGGGCGCGGGCGCGGTTGCTCAACTGGAATCACTCACCGGCGCCGGCCTCGCGGAGATCGACGCGGTGCTCGTATCGATTGTCGTGGCGCGCGACGGATCGCTCGACGCGTGCCTCAAGATGACGCTGCTCGATCCATGGAACGACGCGGAGTTGGCTCGCAGGCGCTCTGATGCGCAGCCACACGACAGCGGCGGGCGTACGTTCATGGCGGACGGCGACCGGGCGTGGTTCTTCGCTCCAGCAGCCGAGGGAAGTGCGAGCCGCCCGCTAATCGTATGCCCCGTGGCAATGGTCGAGGAACTCATCCAATCCGAGGGCGCCCCGCTGCTGGCGCGCGACATCGAAAGTCTCGTCGACCTGAGCGACGCCGATCGCACGGCGACGGTGATCCTGGGCGCCAAGTTTTTCGCCGCGGGCGGCGTGCATTTGGTGGAGGACGAGGCGGCGCCATTGCGCGACGCCTTGGCCGCGCTCCTGCGGAACGACGCAACCGCCGCGGCGCTGAGCGTTCACTGGGGCGACAGCTTTTTCGTCGAGCTGCGCGCCACGCCGGCGCTATCGAACTCGCCGCGATGGCTCGCAACGACGCTGCGGTCGCGAGTGGCCGAGGGCGGCGAAGGCGTTGCTGCGGCGATCGAGTCGCAAACGTGGCCCGACTACGGGGGGCAGGTGCTCGCACGTTTTCCCGCGATGCTCGGCAAGCTCGTCGAGTTCACCCG
>JANOIK010000338.1:0-1683 GCA_031407585.1 Planctomycetota bacterium
GGCCACAGCACCGCCGCCGCCGAGTCGCCGTGCTCGCGATAGGCTTGGCGGTACAGATCGACCAGGGGATCGAGAGACGCGGGCGTCATGCGCGGGCAGGCGCGCCGGCGAAGGTCGCGAGCCAGTTCTCGACGCTGAGCAGCGACCAGATCAGCAGGCGGTGGTTCTGCCGCCCCTCGATGTGCTCCTGGACAAGGGGCGACACCGAGTCGTAGTCGAGCAGTTCATACAGGCGTGCATTGCGGTGGCCGACGGCGCGGCGCACGTAATCGATGCTCTCGCCCCGGAACCAGCTCGCGTCAGGCGCCGAGAAGCCCTGCTTCACGCGGCTCGTCACATCAGGCGGGATGTACCGCGCCATCGCCTTGCGCAACAGCAGCTTGCCGTCGCGGGTCTGCTGGTAGTACTTCGCAGTCTTGTCGCTGGGCTCGTTCTCGTTAATGCGCACCACGTCGCCCAGATGCCCCAGCTTGAGCCGTACCGGCACCCGCATCGCGAAGTCGACAAGGTCATTGTCGAGGAACGGCACACGTGTCTCCAGTCCGTGCGCCATCGAGATCTTGTCCTCGACGACAAGAAGTCCGTGCAGGAACGTGGTGGCCTCGAAGTACAGCGAATGATTGACGTAGTCCTCGGGTCGCGTGAGGCGCGGGGCGTGCTCGTGGAACACGTCGCGGAAGATATCGCGCGTCCATACGTGCTTAACGTCTGACCACACCGGCCGGAAGACTTTCTGGATAACGCTGTTGGGGATCAGCCGCTGCCAGAAGAGGTAGTACTTGTCGATATAGTGCTCGAAATCGTCGTTGACGACCGCACGGTAGTAGCGCCAAGGATAACCGCCAAAAAGCTCGTCACCGCCCGCACCGGAAAGCACCACCTTCACGAACTTGCTGGCGAGCTGCGCGGCGTAAAAATTGGGATAGCTTTGTCCGACGCGCGGCTCCTCCAGGTGATTCGCCAGGCGCGGCATCACCCGTTCCATATCCCCCGCCTTTAGCACCATCTCGTATTGCTCGGTCTTGAACAGGTAGGACATCCGCTCGGCCTTTTCCCGTTCGTCGAAGCCGAGCTCGAGGCCCGACGCGGAGCTGAGGTCGAAGCCGGCGGTGAAGGTTTTGATGTAGGGCAGCTGCGACGCCGCGAGCGCCGTGATGGAGCCCGAATCCATGCCGCCAGAAAGATATGCGCCAATGTCCACGTCACTCACCAGCTGCCGCGACACCGCCTGGCGAAACAAGCGATCCAGTTCCTCGACGTATTCCTCTTCGCTCGTGGAACCCTCGGGTTCGCTGAAGTGATAGTCCCAATAGCGGACCGGCCCGCCCGCGCGCCCGTCCGCGCCGATGGTCAGGTGGCAGCCGGCCGGCAGCAGCCGCACATCCTTGAACAGCGTGCGGTCGGTGAAGAAATTCTGGAACGTGAAGTACTCGAGCAGCGCTTCCTTGTCGAGCGTGGTCCGGTAGGCGCCATGCGCCAGGATCGCCTTCACCTCCGAGCCGAACAGGAATGTGTTGCCGCTACGCGTGTAGTAGAGCGGCTTGACGCCGTAGCGGTCGCGTGCCAGCGTCAGCGTCTTGTCGCGCTTATCCCAGATTGCGCCGAGAGGTCTCCGGTTTCCACAACCGGCACTTGCTTCCCGACCTCCGCGGCCGCGATCTGGCGGGCGAAATTCGGCACGGC
>JANOIK010000357.1:0-3586 GCA_031407585.1 Planctomycetota bacterium
CACGTTCGGCGAGCTGGGGCCGAGTGTGAAGGCGGCGCTCAGCCATCGCGGGCGGGCGATGCGGGCGATTGTGCCGCAGTTGCTTGCGCTGGCGGGGAGCGGGGCGTGGTGCGACGGATTCACCACAGAGGGCACAGAGGACACGGAGTAAATGCAAGAGCCATTAAGGCACAGAATGTTGCACTGTCAGATACGAGAATGACATTCGACGGCACGTTTATAAGGGAAGGTTCCTCGCACGACCTCCGTACTCTTTTCTCCCTCCGTGTCCTCTGTGCCCTCCGTGGTAAAATCCCCTCCTAAAAAATAAGGAGCCGCTGCCAGGTGATGAACCCGCAGCGGCTCCAATAAACGAGAACGGTCGTATGATGCGGGGAAGTTTAGCAAACGGCGGCGAGTTGTCCAAGGGTTTTTGCCGCAGCGAATTACCCCCTCCGGTCCCCTCCCCCTTGAGGGGAGGGTTAGGGAGGGGGCGAAGCGGGTACCAGGCGCATCCCCCCTCCCCTAACCCCTCCCCGCCGAGGGGAGGGGAACGGAGGAGACATCTGCTTGGCTTCGCCGCGGCGGTGCTTCTTGTTGTCAGTGCGCCATTTCCCGTCCACGCCGAGCCGCCGGCGGCGTGGGTGGCTGGGCAGCTTGACTCGCTTACGCAGTTTTACAAGGACCTGCATCAGTCGCCGGAGCTGTCGTTCGCAGAGGAAAAAACCGCGGCGAAGATGGCGGCGGAGCTGCGGCGGCTCAAGATTGAGCCGACCGAGCACTTCGGCGGGCACGGCGTCGTCGGCGTCATCCGGAACGGCGATGGCCCCACGCTCATGCTGCGGGCGGACATGGATGGGCTGCCCGTGGTCGAGGAGACGGGGCTCGACTACGCCTCGCAGGTGAAGGTGACCGATTCCCGCGGCGCCGTGGTGGGCGCCATGCATGCCTGCGGGCACGACATGCACATGACGAACCTTGTGGGCACGCTGCGTTATCTCGACGCACACCGCGACGCCTGGCGGGGGACGCTCGTGGCGATCTTTCAGCCGGCAGAGGAACGCGGCGGCGGGGCCGAGTTGATGCTCAACGCCGGTTTGTTCGACAAGTTCCCGCGGCCCGATTACGCGCTCGCCCTGCACGTGGCGGCCGATCGCACGACGGGAAAGATCGCGGCCCGCGCGGGCTACGCGCTCGCCAATGTCGACAGCGTTGACATCACGATCCACGGTCGCGGCGGGCACGGGGCATATCCGCACATGACGATCGACCCCATCGTGATCGCGGCCCGGCTGGTGCTCGACCTGCAAACAATCGTCAGCCGCGAGGTGAAGCCGATCGAGCCGGCCGTCGTGACCGTGGGCGCCATCAACGGCGGCACGAAGCACAACATCATCGGCGACGAATGCAAGCTGCAGCTTACGGTGCGCAGCTTTACGCCGGAGGTACGCCAGCAGCTCATCAATGCGATCCGGCGGAAGGCCAAAGCCGCGGCGGACAGCTCCGGGGCTCCTGAACCGACGATCGAGGTTTCCGACGGGACGCCGGCGCTTTACAACGACCCGAAGCTGCTCGAACGCGTGCTGCCAGCCATCGCGGCGGCCATCAGTGAGAAGAACGTCGAGGAAAGTGAGCCCTCGATGGGCGGCGAAGACTTCGGCCGATTCGGCGGCGCCGGCGTGCCGATCGTGATGATGAGCGTGGGATCGGTGAGCCCCGAGCGGCTCGCGAAGTACCGCGAACACGGCGGCAACGAACCATCGCTCCACTCGCCGCTGTATTATCCCGACATCGAAGCCACGATCACGACCGGCGTCACGGCCCTCTGCGCGGCAACCATTGAACTTCTCCCGCCGGAGAAGGATTAACCGCCAAGGCACGAAGACACCAAGAAGAAGATTTGTCCGCAGATGACGCAGATAGGCGCAGATGATGATTTAAGAGCAATAAGAAAGGCGTCCTCAATAAAATCCGCCTTCTTTTATATCTGCGATAATCTGCGACATCTGCGGACAAGTTCTTCTCTCTTCCTTGGTGTCTTAGTGCCTTGGTGGTTAGCTCTCATCTGCGTTTCATACGCGGGTCGAGGGCGTCGCGGAGGCCGTCGCCGAGGAAGTTGAGGGCCAGTAGCGTCGCTCCCAGAGCCAGGCTCGGGAACAGCACCAGCCACCACATTTTTTGCACGGGGTTGAGCGCGTCGATGCCTTCCTTCGCCAGCAGGCCCCACGACACGTTCGGCGGTTCCACGCCGAGGCCGAGATACGACAGGAACGACTCGAAGAGAATCACCCGCGGCACGGTGAGCGTGAGGTACACCAGCACGATGCTGAACAAGTTCGGCAGCAGATGCCGCACGATGATCCGCGTGCGGCCGGCGCCGAGCGAGCGGGCGGCCTCGATGAACGGCTCGGTCTTGAGCGAGATAACCTGCCCGCGGACAACGCGGGCCATCGTGAGCCAGTAGATGGCGCCCACCACGAGGAAGAACACCGAGATTTTGCTGATGCCGTAATACGCCAGGCGGCGGGCGATCGTGTCTTCGTTAAGGATGGTGATGAGGAAGATGACCACGAGGATAAACGGGATCGAGTAGAGCACGTCGACGACCCGCATCATCGCGTTGTCGACGCGGCCGCCGACGTATCCGGCGAAGGCGCCGTAGGACACGCCGATGACCAGCGAGACGAGCGCAGCGACGAGGCCGACGAGCATCGAGATGCGGGCGCCCCAGAAGATGCGGCTGAGGATGTCGCGGCCGAGCACGTCGCGACCGCAGATCGAGTTAATCTGCCATGCGCCGAAGACGCTGTACCGCACGCGCACCATCCACCGGCTGACGGCGCCCAGCTCCGCGAACCCGGCCTGGCGGTAGGGGGATTGGATCGTGTCGTTGACTTCGGCGTACTTGCGGTAGAGTGCGTCGAACGCGGCGTCGGCCTCTTCCGGCGCCGCCGACTTGTACGCGGCCTTCAGCGGCGCAATCTCCTGCCGCAGCCGCGCGGCTTCCTGCGGCGCTGTCTCCAGCAGCCTTTCATCGAGCGCGAACGTATTGATCCCGAGCGGCTGCATCGTCGGCGCCGCGTACTGCAGGCGCGTGTCATCCTGGTCAGGCGGCTGCAGCGGGAGCAGCGGCGTCAGCGCGGCAAGCAGCCCAATGCACGACAGCGTGATGAGAGCCGCCATCGCAGGCCGATCGCGCCGCAAGCGCCGCCACGCATCGCTGGTGAGCGAATTGCCCTGAATATTACTCGGCGGATTAGTTGTGGTGGAGTTCAAGGGGGATCTCACGCAAAGGCGCTAAGGCGCAAAGGCGGAACGCAAAGGGGGAAAATGAATGACTTGAATTCTTGATGGCAAGCGATGTATGGCTATTAACGACCGCTCATTCCTTTTTTCTGCTCTTCTTTGCGTCCTCCTTTGCGCCTTAGCGCCTTTGCGAGAGATCCGTTCTACGTCACTCCAGCTTCACCCGCGGATCGAGCCAGGCGTAGGAGACGTCCACAAACAGGTTCAGCACGCAGAGGATGAGCGTGTCGACCATCACGATTCCCATTAGCACCGTGAAGTCGCGTAGCTCCGCGGCCATGACGAAGTACACGCCCATGCC
>JANOIK010000362.1:0-12977 GCA_031407585.1 Planctomycetota bacterium
AATCCATCGCCGCGCTCCACCCCGTCTCCCCCCTCTCCCCCGAAGACCGCGAGCAGCTCGCCGCCGCGATCGACAGCTACCTCCACTGGGCGGCCGAAGAGTTCCTCCCCGCGCACGACCATTTCCGCCTCCTCGGCGAAGACAACCTCCGCCGCTACCTCCCCGTCGCCGGTCTTTGGCTCCGCGTCCACGAATCCGACTCCCCCTGCGAAGTCTTCGCGCGCGCCTGCGCCGCCCGCGCCGCCGGCTGCCGCACGGTGGTGAGCATGCCGCCCGACCTCACGGGCCGCGCGCGAGACGCCGTCGAGCTGCTCGACGCGCTCACCGACAGTTGGGCCGCGGCGATCGAGTTCGTCGAAGAAACCGACGCCGAGCTTTGCGCCGCGATCCGCGCCGGCCGCATCGGCCGCGTCCGCTACGCCGCCCCCAACCGCGTCCCCGACGCGATCCGCCGCGCAGCCGCCGAAGCGTTCGTGTACCTCGCCGACGCCCCGCCGCTCGCCCACGGCCGCATCGAACTCCTTTGGTACGTCCAGGAGCAGAGCGTCTCTCACATCTACCACCGCTACGGCAACCTCGGCCGAAGAGCAACCGAAGAACGGTCGCCCGTCACGTAGGTGGGTGCATCTTGCACCCACCACTCCCCAGCCCCAAAGGGGCGAAAATGAATAGCCCAGGGCGCAAGCCCTGGGTTACAAGCGACGCCAAAGACCCGGCCGAGTTTCGATGCCGCAACAACCGGCGGCCCGCCGAGGCCGAATCCCTCCGCGGACTGCCTACGCGTGCTTGCGCGCCGCATCAGGCCACCGCGGGACTGCGGCATCCCAAAACGTCGGTCGCGCGTGTAGAATACATCGATGCCCGAAATTTCGCGATTCCTAGGCATCATCATGCGAATTTGCGAAGAGTGATTGCCATGCATCTGCACGTCAAGCGCGCCGAGTACGTCGCCAATCATCGCGTCCACTTGTGGTTCAGCGATGGCGTCGACGGCGAGATCGACCTCGCCGGCCTTCTCGACGGCCCGATCTTCGAGCCGCTCAAAAGCGTGGACTACTTTAGGAAGTTCCAATTGGAAGGCCACACGCTGGCGTGGGAGAACGGCGCCGATTTCGCCCCAGAGTATTTGCACGCGCTTATTCACGCGCCAACGTCCGCTTAGGGTCGGTGTCCCCACGCACCACCGGCGCTAATGTGCGATGGCGGTCTCTACGCCGAAGGCGTTAAACACCGAAGCCCAGGGTCGCGCAGCGCACCCTGGGTTGTGGCCCGATAAAAGGACAAGAACCCCAACGGGGTTCCACAATGCGCGTGTAACCCCGTTGGGGTAACGCATTTTATTGGGATGTTGTACCCAGGGTGCGCCGCGGACGGCGACCCTGGGCTTCGGTGTATTACCGCGTTGCGGTAGACGCGCCGACTCGCTTGCGCGTCCCACTCAACAGCGCCATCGCCGCCAGCGCACCTAAAACGCCCGCGCACGGCTCCGGCGCATTCGCCGCGATTCGCCACAGCACCAAATCCGCGACATCCACGTCCCGATCCCGATCCGCGTCCCCAAAGCACATGCTGTTGATCTGCAGCCCCGTCATCCCCATGTTCGCCAGCAAAACGCCGCGGTCGGCCAGGTTGATGGCCCCGTCGCCGTTGAAATCCTCGAACTCCGTCACCGTGTAGCCCAGATCGCGGAACGACTGCACGGTCGTTCGCGAGATGAACGGCTCGCGCCAATCAGGATCGATCGCCCCGGTCATCATCTCCAGCGAGCGATCGCGGCCAAAGGGATCGGTCACGAACACGCGCGGATCGAGCAGAAACGGATCACCGCCGATCAGCCCGGTGCCTTCTTCATTGCTGCTGCGCATCCGCTGATCCCAATGCGCGTTGGGCGTGCCCGAGAAGCCGGCGTTCTCCACGGGAGTATAGGGTATCGAGTCACTGAACTCGGCCGCGTACGCCGCCACGCCAAACGCTCCGGTGTATTGAAACGAGTTGAAATTGTACACGCCGTTGCTGGTCCATTGCGTGCCGATGCCCAGCACGTGGCCCACCTCGTGAGCCATCAGCTCATCGATGAAGTTGAGCCCGTTGGGTTCATCGCCCTGCCAGTTGGCGAACGGCTCGATCTGCAGCGAGTTAATGTTCACGAACCCGCTGGTGCTGAGCGTCTTGTTTTGTTGGAATGTCGAGCTCGAGTAGCTCGCCGACGCCAAGCCGCTGTTGCTCGCATAGACCTGAATGGGCACGGTCCCGATGACGATGCCCGTCTGGTACCCCGTGAGCATGTTCTCCCACATCTGCTCGACCTGCGCGAGCGACGCGTTGAGAATCGAGAGCTGATTGGGCGTGAAATCCTGCGGAGTGGGGATCTGGAATTGCAGGTCGAACGTACCGTCGGCGCGCGCGGGCGCGGGATGAGTTGCGGCGAACCCGCCCGCAAGCAGCAAGACAAGAAAAAATCTTTTCACGGCAATTGGTGCTCAGAAACTCGATTGATTGAAAGCCACCCGGCTCTGCCGGTGAACTCTTCGCGCCACCAAAGACAAAAGGCGATCAGAGGATGCGTGCACTGCCAATGCACGGATCGTCAGACCGAAAGGTCAATCACGCGAAGAAGGACCGCCGGACGCGCGCAATGCGCGGATTCGGCGTTAGGAGCTTGGCAGGAGATCTTGCTCGCGATTCGAGAATGCGTGGGAACAGAAGGATGCGGGAATGCCCCAACCCTTCTAGCCTATCTGCCCCCGCCGCCGCCGTCAAAAAGATTGCACCCGCCCAGAGTCGCCGTTTCCCCGGGCGTTCTGAAGCGAGGTCGCCCTGTCTGATTAATTCCCCCAACTAGCCGGAGGGCCACGCGCGCCAAGTCCGATCAACCGCGGATTACGCGGATCTCACGGATAAGACTCGGAAGGCTCCGTGCCCCCCGCTTCCTTCCCATCCGCGAAATCCGCGGTGAAATCGGTTTCTCTTTCTCGCCGCTCCCCCTCCGTTCCCTCTGTTCCCTCCCGTTATATTCCGCCCCCCCGGACCTTGACTTTCAAGCCCTGATCCACTAATATACATGCGATCCGTAGTGTGGTCTTTGACAACCTAGCAAATCTCATGGCACGGTCGGCGCAAGTGCCGCGCCGAGCGGACAGTATGAGCCCCAAACCGGACAGTATGAGCACGAAAGCGGACACTATGAACGCCAAAGCGGACAGTATCGTGACGCGGCGAGCACGCACACGCGGCGTCAGGCAAAGTCGCAAGCTCCGTTCCGTAACCAACTTGCACGAGCGCCGCCAGTCGCTGATGGCTCCGGGCGGGCCCATTCTGTCCACGAAATCACAAAAACGTGCGAGCCAGCGGACAGAAAGAAGCTGTCGGAGCAAACGTCCTGTCGCGTATATTGGCTCGTTCACCCGTCGCCCTCTCTCCAAGCCGCAACTTGCCGTCTTAGAAAGCACTGTGAGCACCGAAACCCTACCGCCGCCGCGCATCGAGGCCCAGCTCCTCGCCGCCATGCGGCAGTACTGGGGCTACGACTCCTTCCGGCCCCTCCAGGCCGAGGCGATGCAGTCGGCCATGACCGACCGCGACAGCGTGGTCGTCCTCCCCACCGGCGGCGGCAAGAGCCTCTGCTTCCAGACCCCGGCCGTCTGCCGCGACGGCCTCACGCTCGTCGTCTCTCCCCTCATCTCGCTGATGAAGGACCAGGTCGACGCCCTCCGAGCCTGCGGCGTGCCGGCCGCCACGGTCAACAGCACCCTCTCGTTCGCGGAGCGCCGGCAGGTGGCCGACCAGGTCAACCGCGGCGAGCTCAAGCTGCTCTACGCGGCGCCCGAACGGCTGCTCGCCGCGCGGACGCTCGAGTTTCTCAGGGGCGTGAAGCTTTCGCTCATCGCCGTCGACGAGGCCCACTGCATCAGCGCGTGGGGGCACGACTTCCGCCCCGAGTACCGCGGCCTGCGGGCCCTTAAGGAGGCGTTCCCCGGCGTCGGCGTTCACGCCTACACCGCCACCGCGACCGAAGATGTGCAGCGCGACATCGCCGAGCAGCTCGGACTGGTCGACCCGCAGTTCCTCGTCGGTTCGTTCGACCGGCCGAACCTCATCTACCGCGTTCGCAATGCCAGTAACCGCTTCGGCCAGGTGTGCGAGCTGGTGAAGCAGCGTCGCGGCGAGAGCGGCATCATCTACTGCATCAGCCGCAAGGAGGTCGACAAAACCGCGGCCGCCCTGTCGAGCCTCGGCTATCGAGCTCTGCCGTACCACGCCGGGCTGTCGGACGAAGAGCGGCATCGCAATCAAGACGCCTTCCTGCAGGAGAAGGCCGACGTCGTCGTCGCCACGGTCGCGTTCGGCATGGGCATCGACAAAAGTAACGTCCGCTACGTCATTCACGCCGGCATGCCGAAGAGCGTCGAGCACTACGTCCAGGAAAGCGGCCGCGCGGGCCGCGACGGGCTCGAGGCCGACTGCCTGCTGCTCTACAACGGCCGTGACGCCGCCGTGTGGAAGATGCTCATCGAGAAGGGCGACCCCGAAGCGACCGCCGGCGGCATCGCGGCCCTGCGGGCGATGAGCGATTTCTGCTCGAGCGCTACGTGTCGGCATCGTGCGCTCGTCGAGCATTTTGGTCAAGAGCTCGACCGGCCGCGCTGCGGCGCGTGCGACGTCTGCCTCGGGGAGCTCGATCTCGTGGACGACCCGCTCGTGCTCGCTCAGAAGATTCTGAGTTGCGTCGTACGGCTCGGCGAACGCTTCGGCGGCGACTACACCGCGAAGGTGCTCGCGGGGTCGGAGGAGCAGCGCATCGTCGAGGCCGGCCACGACAAGCTCAGCACGCACGGCTTGCTCGGC
This sequence comes from Planctomycetota bacterium, assembly GCA_031407585.1. GTDB lineage: Bacteria > Planctomycetota > Planctomycetia > Pirellulales > Lacipirellulaceae > Lacipirellula. The sequence continues at coordinate 4,846 of JANOIK010000362.1, forward strand.
GATTTTCCGAACACCGTGATTCGCGGGTGGATCGACCAGCTCGTGGGGCAGAGCTTTCTCACGAAGGAAGGCGAGTACAACACGCTGGCTCTCACCGAGACGGGCCGCGCCGTGCTGCGCGGCGAGGGCGCTCCGCAACTGCTGCAGCCGGTCAAACGCGAGCGTGGCGAACGGCGCAGCCGCGGCGGCGATTCGCCGGCCGATTCCTGGGAGGGCGTCGACCGCGACCTGTTCGAACGGCTCCGCGGCCTGCGCACCGAACTGGCGACCGCGCGCGGCGTGCCGCCCTACGTGGTGTTCAGCGACGCCGCCCTGCGCGACATGGCCCGCCGCCGCCCGAGCACGCTCGAAGCGTTCCTCGAAGTGCGCGGCGTCGGCCAGCGGAAGTGCGACGAGTACGGCGAAGCGTTCGTGTCGACCATCGCGGATCACTGCAATCAAAACGACATCCCCGTCGACGTGGAGTCAACTCCGGAAGTGAGCCGGAGCGTCCCCGCCCCCGGCGCGCGTAGCGAATCATCAAGCGTCGACCGCGAAGGCCCCACGATGTCCGCCCTCGCCGCGTTCGAGCATTTCCGCCGCGGGGCGTCGATCGACGAGGTGATGCAGCAACTCGGCCGTGCCCGCTCGACGGTTTTCGGCTACCTTGGCGAGTACTTGCGGCACGAACGAGTGATGGACCCCGGCCCTTGGATCGACGCGACAACGGCCGAGCGCATCGAAACGGCCATCGAAGAAATCGGCTGCGAACGACTCAAGCCGATCTTCGATCACCTCAGCGGCAAGATTTCGTACGACGACATCCGCATCGTGGCCACGTGCGTGGCCAATCGTAATGAATGAATGAAGGGAGCGAATCATGCATTACCTGTGGTCGATACTTGTTGGCATTATCGCGGGCTGGCTCGCGGGGCAGCTCTTCAAAGGGAGCGGCTTCGGGATCCTCGGCAATTTAATAGTCGGGGCGCTCGGCGCGCTCGCCGGCGCACTGATCTTTGGTCTGCTTGGATTCGCGCCCACGAATCTGATGGGCCGCATCATCTCGGCGACCGTCGGCGCCGTCGTGCTGCTGGCATTATTGGTCAAATTTGTCCGAAAAACGTGACCGGCTAGCCGCCCCGCACGCCGCCGGTGGGTTCGACGTGCACCAGCGCATCGAGCACGCTGAGGTCGGCCGCCAGCAAGGCGTCCTTCACCTCGTGGGCGATGCGATGCCCCTCGCGCACCGGCTGGGCGCCGTCGACTTCGATGTGAATGTCGACGAGCCAGCCGAGGCCGCTCTTGCGAGCGCGGCAATCGTCGATCCCCGTGACGCCGTCCACGGCAGCCGCCGCGGCGCGAATCCGCTCGAGCGTGTCGCCCTTAGGCGCCGCATCGAGCACCTCGGCGAGCCCGTTGCGCAGCAGGCGCCAGCCGTTGTACGCGATCAGCCCGCACGCGAAGAGCGCCGCCCAGTCATCGGCGCCCTCCCAACCTCGGCCGCCCCACAGCGCGATTGCGATGCCCACAAACGCCGTGGCGGACGTGAGCGCGTCGCTGCGATGGTGCCACGCATCGGTTTCGACGGCGTGACTCCCGATCTCGCCGCCCGTTTTGATGAGCCTCTGAAACAGCAACTCCTTGGCCACGACGACCAGCACCAACACGTCGAGCGTCCACGGCGCCGGCGCGAGATGCGGCGTGACGATTTCGCGCACGCTCTGCACCGCCAGCCCCGCGGCCGTCACCAACAGGCCGCCGGCGACGAGCAACCCGGCGAGCGCCTCGGCCTTGCCGTAGCCGTAGGGGTATTGATGATTCGGATCAGTGACCGAGGCCTTCAACCCGCCCCACACGGCCAGTCCGCCGGCGATGTCGAGCAGCGACTCGACGCCATCGGCGATCAGTGCGTAACTGTTGCCAACCACGCCGCTGGCGACCTTCACCACGCCCAACACGGCGCTCGCCGCCATGGCGGTAAGCGCGGCTCGCACGCCCCGCTGGGCCTGTTCGGCGACCAGAGCACGGGCTTCGAGAGGCGTGTTGGGCGAAGTCATGCTGAAACCATAGGAATCCGGGCGCCGCCGTCAAGCCGCCGCATTCCGCCAAGAAATCTAGCGTCGCGACGAATCGCTCTCTACGATTTGGTAATCGCATATCCGCCCGTGTCGTTATTTTCCTATGGACAATATCCTGCCAGTCTTCCTCATCGTCGTGGTGGGATCGCTCGTCCTCGTGGCGGCGTATCTGGCCCATGCCGCGGGGAAACGGCGCGCCGCGGAAATCTCAGCCCTGGCGAGCCGGCTGTCGTGGAGGTTCGAAGGCACGAGCTTCGCCGACGATCCGCATTTCGCACCCTTTGGCGTCTTCAGCAAGGGACACTCGCGCAGCGCGTTCAACACGCTGCGCGGCAGCATCGAGATCGACGGCCAGCGCTGGACCGTGCAAGCGGGCGACTACCAGTACAAGACGACCAGCCACAACGGCAAGCACACGACCACGCACACGCACACCCTGAGTTACGCGATCGTCGAAACGCCACATCTCGGAGCGCCCGATCTGTTCATCCGCCGCGAAGGCATCTTCGACCGCGTCGCTGGGTTCATGGGCTTTGACGACATCGACTTCGAGTCCGTCGAATTCAGCGAGCGCTACCACGTGAAGAGCGGCGACAAGCGATTCGCTTACGCGGTGCTTGACCCGCGGATGATGGAGTTTCTGTTGGACGTCGATCCGCCGACGATCGAATTCCGCCGCGGCCTGTGCTGCCTGACGCGCGGCGAGCGGACTTGGACGGTCGAACAGTTCGCCGCCACGTTCGGTTGGTCCCGGGAATTCTTCTCGCGCTGGCCGCGTCAAGTGCCGTCGGTGTTGGATTCCTAGCACGGCCGGCGCCCGGCGGCGACTCGATGCTGGTGCATACGCCATCGAGAGTTACGACGAGAACGTCATGGCGCCAAGACGGGGGCCTTGTTGGCGAATACATGGCAGCGCCGTTAGGATGAACGCGCGAGTTACAGACCAGCAATATCAGGTGGAGATTCTCATGGAGACGTCCCCGCAAGCGTCGGGCGGCGCAGTATCACGATCGCATGACGAGGGCGACCGCGGCAAAAAGCCGCGCCGTCAGGTCATTCGCCCGGCGTTTCGCGCCGTGTGGCAATTCACCAAGTTCATGGTCACACTGCCGGTCGCGATCGTGCGCGGCCGTCGCGGCAATCTCGAAGAGGTGACGGTTTACTCCGCGCATCCCAGCTTCTTTTTGTGGCTGCTGATCGCCGTCGGATTCATCTCAGCGGCCGTCGTCGCGCAGAAACCCGCGTGGGCCGGCGTGTTCGGCTGGCTTTACGTGTGGGTGCTCGTGTATTTCCTGGTGACGCTGCTGTACGACTTCAGCACGCGGAAGCTCGCGTTGTGGACGCTGATCTTCACGCTGATTTGGGTTTCGTCTAAGTACGTCGAGACGCTGAAGAACGTTGCCGTGCTGAGCACGCTGTTCGAGTACCTGGCGAGCCTGCAGCCGAAGCTCGACCGGGGCTCGGTAACGGTGCTGAGTTGGCTGCTCTTGTTGCCGTGGTTCGGTTCGCTGCTGCACATGGCGCTGAATGGCCGCAAGCGGTTCACGCCGAACGAAATCGGCGAGTTTCACTTCGGCGAAGGCAGCGAACTGACTGACCGCACGGGGTTGCGGTTTCGCACCAAGTACCGGGACGTGCTGGAGACGTTGCTTACGTTCGGCGGCGGCGATTTGATCGCGGTCGACAACCACCAGAACGTCATCAAGCGGTGGGACAACATCATCGGCTTGTTCTTTTTCTGGAACGATCTCGACCGCGTGTTGCATCAGCGGGCCGTGTCGGAGTCTAGCGAGGTGGAGGACAAGTAGACGAACTTGACCGTGCTTTACATGCCCACGCGGACTTGGGCATGGCACCCAAGTCCGATTGCCCTACGCTCCCCATGCACGAAACAACTCCTAGCGGTTCGGCCCGAGCTTCGAGTCCTTGGCCGTTGGTGTTGTGCCTGGTGGGGCTCGATTATTTCAGCACGCTGGCGTACTTGCCGTCGATCGCGGTCGAGGCGGCGGGAGTTTGGGCGCCGGTGGCGGCGGGCGTGGTCGTGCTCGTCACGTTCCTGTTGGCGCTGCCGGTGTACTGGTACATCGCGGGGCGTTCGTCCGATGGCCGTGGCGCCACGGGGATGCTCGAAGATCTGATCCCCGGCTGGCGGGGCAAGATCGTCGTGCTCACGCTGCTCGGCTTCGCGGCGGCCGACTTCGTCATCACGCGCAGCCTCTCGGTGGCCGACGCCGCGGTGCATCTTATCAACAACCCGCACAGCCAAGGGCTGCTCGCACGACTGCCCGACGCGCTGCCCAGCGCCGAGCGTCCCTGGTGGCCGCCGCTCGATCGGCTGCTCGTGCGGCTGGCCGATCCGCAGGTCGCGGTCGCGCTCGGATTGTCGACCGTCTCGTTTGCGCTGCTCCATGTGTTCAAGCGAGGCCTTTCGCGGCCGATGCTTCTGCTGGCGGCCGGTGCGGTGATTGGCTACCTCGCGCTCACCGGGCTGGTGATCGGCAGCGGCGCCAACTACCTGGTTCAGCATCAGGAAATCTGGAACGCGTGGCGCGACACGGCGTTTGCGAACCCCGCAAAGGCGGGAGACAGCGCGTCCACGTATTCATGGCTGTGGGGATGTCTGTACGCGGCGCTCTGGTCGTTCCCGCAGATGGCGCTCGGCATCAGCGGGTTCGAAATGATCATGACCGTCGCGCCGCAAGTGAGCCCGGGTCGCGGCGTCTCCGAGGCCGACAGTGCGGCATCGGCGGCCGGGCGCGTTCGCAATACGCGCAAGCTCATGCTCGCGGCCGCGTCGATCATGGCCGTGTACCTGGTGAGCGCCGTGACCGTGACTGCACTGCTCACGCCGGCCGACGCGCTGAAGCCCGGCGGCCCCGCCGAACATCGAGCGCTCGCGTACCTGGCCCACGGCTCGCCGCTGGCAGACGGCGCGCCCGCACGCGATCTCAATCCGCTGTTCGGCGAGAGCTTCGGCGATCTCTACGACTTCTCGACCATCCTGGTGCTCTGCCTCGCCGGGGCGAGCGTGAGCTTGGGCCTGCGCAACCTGCTGCCGCACTATCTCAATCGCCTGGGCATGGAGGTGAGTTGGGCGGGGCAGGTCGGCGCCATTCTGCACGTGCTCAACGTGATCGTGCTGCTCGTCACGGTGGTATTTCGCGCCAGTCCCGCGTCGCAACAGTGGGCGTACGCGACCAGCGTGCTGGTGCTGCTGGCCGGCGGCGCGCTGGCCGCGGCCAAGGATCTGGCCCGCCGGCCCGGACTCTCATTTGCTCGGCTGCCGCGACTGGTGCTGTTCGCCAGCGGCGGCGCGTTTTTTCTCACGATGACCGGGCTCACCGTGCTGATCAATCACTCGGGGCTGACGATCGCGTCGTCGTTTGTCGTCGCGATTCTGGTGAGCTCGTTCATCTCGCGATGGATACGCAGCACCGAGCTTCGATTCGAAGGGTTCGAGTTTGCCGACGAACCGACGAAGGCCCGGTGGGAGGAGCTGGGCCGCTCGGGCGTGAAGGTGCTCGCGCCGCATCGCCCCGGCCTTCAGTCACTGGCGGAGAAGAGCTTCGCCTTGCAGCGGGACTATCGCATCGACCCCAGCACGCCCGTGTTGTTCATCGAGGCGGAGCTCGGCGACCCCAGCAACTTCTACCAGAAGCCGCTCATGCGCATCGAGCGTGACGGCGAGCTCGAGGTGATTCGCGTCTCGCGCTGCGTGAGCGTTTCGCACGTGCTCGCGGCGATCTGCATCGAAATGTGTGCTGGCGGCGGAGTGCCGCCCGAGATTATTTTCGGCTGGTCGAATGAACCGCCGCTCGCCGCGAATCTCAACTTTCTGCTGCTCGGCGAAGGCAACATCCCGTGGATGGTCAACGCCATGGTCCGCAAAGCCTTGCGCAACGCACCCCGTCAACCGCGGATACTTATTGGGTGAGAAAATAAAACCGCTGATGGACGCTGATGAACGCTAATAAGAGAAGAAAGAAGAATGCCAAATCCCCTTCTTTATCAGCGTTTATTAGCGTTCATCAGCGGTTAAAAATCCGGTGCCTTAACTTCGTGTCTTGGTGTCTTGGCGGTTAGTTTTGTAAGGAGCGGCGCGTGGACGAGTCGATGCTTCTGGTGATGATTGCGTTGGGCGGCGCGGGCTTGCTCGCACTCGTGTGGTTCATCACGAACTTCAATCGCTTTGTGCGCCTTCGCCAGCACATTCGCGAGAGCTGGTCGGGGATCGACGTCGAGCTGAAGCGGCGTTACGACCTGATTCCCAATCTGGTCGAGACGGTGAAGGGCTATGCCGCGCACGAGCGGACGGTGCTCGAAGACGTGGTGAAGCTTCGCAATCGCGCGGCCGCCAGTAACGGCCCAGTCGATGCGCAGGCGGCCGACGAGTCGGCGCTGGCGCTCGGCGTGAAACGCCTGTTCGCGGTCGTCGAGAACTACCCGCAGATCAAGAGCGACGGCAACTTTCGGCAGCTGCAGTCCGAGCTCGCCAACACGGAAGATCGGCTCGCCGCCGCACGCCGGTTTTTCAACGGCAACGTCCGCGAGATGAGCCAGATGTGTGACTCGTTCCCGACGAATTTGCTGGCCGGCATGTTCGGGTTCGAGCGCTCCAGCTATTTCGAACTGGCGAGCGACGCGGAACGCGTCGTGCCGCGCGTCGACGTGTAAGGCTTCGCTAAGGCCATCCTGTTCGGCACTTCCCCGATCAACCGCGGATTACACGGATTACACGGATAAGAGACGGATCGGCCTCGCCATCATTCCCTTCCGATTCTTATCCGCGAAATCCGTGTAATCCGCGGTTGAATCAGTAGCGCGAAAGAACATTGCCTCACCGAGAGGCCCACGCCCCCATCCGTAAAAAAACCGCGATCAGGGCCGCGGGAGGGAGGCGTGGGAAGTGCGGGCCCTGATCGCGGACGGGGTGTGTCGTTGTGTTGTCTTTTTCGCTGATTGGCAGCCTGGGGATTTAGTCGGTGACCGGAGCTTCGACGCCGGGCACGCCGCCGCTCATCAAATTCGGGAGGATGGCCGCCCGCGGACGGGAGGCCTCCGGCGCAGCGACCGTCGTGAAATGATCGCGAAGGTCGGCGTGCAACTGGACGCAATCGATGTACCGGCGCCGCACCTCCTCATGGTCGTTCATCAGCTTCGTAAGCTTGTCGGAATCGGCTTCGTCGATATGGTCGTCGAGCAACGCCCAGATCAAGTTCTCGGCTTCCTCGAGCAACAGGACGGCGCTTTCGCCGGGCGTGAGGTCGTGTTCGTTCATGACAGTTCTCCTACTTGGAGTCGCGTCGATCGGCTGGCGCCGAGTCTTGGCAACGCCAAAAAGACAGGTGGGTAGCTTGCGATCCTTCGCGTTGGGAGGGGCGGTTATCGTCGTCCGGCGGGATTCAGATTCGATGAACGAACCGTGAATCCACGAGGAGCAACTCGCCGCCCCCACTGTCTTCGGCAAAGTCGGAAAGCAAATGATATGCCCATCTAAGGGATAGACGCGAATCGCACAAGATTAGTTCATGTTCCGCCGCAGTTTTTGCATGCGGCGGCCCGCTGGCCCTGGCGTCGCTGCGTGCTGACATGCTCAAACGGCGGGCAAACGCTGCTGCGGAAACTGGCCCACCGGACGAATCGGCGGGAGAACTTGGGGTGGACGCCCTAGAGCGGGATGATCGTTGCCGTCAGGCTGGGCAATTCAACCACGGCCAGCGAATGCGGGTTCGCCCGGTAGAGGGCGCCGGGGTTCACTGCCAGCGTCTTGCCGTAGTGGTCGATTGCGGCGACGTGCGTGTGGCCGTAGCAAACCAGGTCCCACTCGCCGCTATGCAGGGCGTCGTGGAACCGCGCTCCGTCGTGGCTGTGCAAGAGCGCGATGCGGCGGCCCTCGATTTCCAGCGCGCCGAACTCGCCATGGCACGTCTTCCCCGCCGCCTCGATGGCGACGGCCAACTCGGCCCGATTGCCGTCGCAGTTGCCGAAGACGAAATCGGTGGGCCAGGGCGCGAACAGTTCGACGACGGCCGCCGACCCGATGTCGCCGCAATGGAGGACGCGCTCGACCTCGAG
>JANOIK010000386.1:0-2882 GCA_031407585.1 Planctomycetota bacterium
CCCCACTTAAGCTAAGGGATTCAGGGGATTTCGGGCATTTCTACCGTCCGAACGGGAACACTCCAAGGTCGCTCGCGATGCTGGCTAAGCGCGTCATACCGTGCCTCGACGTCGATCGCGGTCGCGTGGTGAAGGGAACCAATTTCCTAAACCTCCGCGACGCCGGCGATCCCGTGGCCGTCGCCGCTCGCTACGAGCAGGACGGAGCCGACGAGCTCGTGTTCCTCGACATCTGCGCCAGCCACGAAGGCCGCGCCATCATGCTCGACGTCGTGAGCCGCACCGCCGAGCAGGTCTTCATGCCGCTCACGGTCGGCGGCGGCATTCGCACGATCGAAGACATCCGCGCGCTGCTGCTCGCCGGCTGCGACAAGGTGTCGATCAACTCCGCCGCCGTGCGCGACCCCGAGTTCGTCCGCGCCGCGGCCCTGCGGTTCGGCAGCCAGTGTATCGTCGTGAACATTGACCCCAAGCGCGTCACGCGCGACGGTCGCGAGGTCGCCGAGGTCCACATCAACGGCGGCCGCATCGGCACGGGGCTCGAAGCGGTCGCTTGGGCCAAACAAGTCGAACAGCTCGGCGCCGGCGAGATCGTGCTCACCTGCATGGACGCCGACGGCACGAAGGACGGATACGATCTCGAGATGACCGCCGCGGTCAGCCGCGCCGTCTCGATTCCGGTCGTCGCCAGCGGCGGGGCAGGGCGCCCCGAGCACCTGGCCGACGCTGTCACCCTCGGCGGGGCAAGCGCCGCGCTGGCGGCCAGCATTTTTCACTTCGGCGAATTTACCATCCAAGAAACCAAGCGCCTCATGGCCGACCGGGGCATCCCCGTCCGCCTCGCGGCGTAAAACGAACCACCGCACTCGTCACGCGGACTGCTCGCTTCAGCGACCCGTCCGACCTACCAGGGGCCTCACCATGCCAAGTTCCGTCAGCGAAGCGGATTTCGACAGTTTTGTCGCCCCGCACCAGGACTTGGAAATCGACAAGCTGTTCCGCGCGTGCGTCAAGCTCGAGGCGAGCGACTTGCATCTCAAGGTTGGCAAGCCGCCCATGGTGCGCGTCAAGGGCGAGCTGCGCCCCATGAATCGCGGCCCCATCGACGACGAGGAGATGGTACGCCTGTGCTTCCCGCTCATGAACGAGCGGAGCCGAAAAATCTTCGATCGCGACGGCGGAGCCGACTTTGCGCATAGCTGCAATGTCGAAGGGACGATGTGGCGCTTCCGCGTCAACCTGATGCAGCAGCTCGGCCACATCGGCATGGTGGCCCGCCGCGTCAATAGCTTTGTCCCCAATTTCGAAGGCCTGTACCTGCCGCAGTCGATCGAAAAACTTTGCACCTACGACCAGGGGATGGTCCTGCTCGCCGGCGTCACCGGCTCGGGCAAGAGCACGACCATCGCGTCGATGCTCAACTGGATCAACGCGCGCTACCGCAAGCACATCCTCACGCTCGAAGACCCCATCGAGTTCGTCTTCACCGAGGACAAGTGCCTGATCAATCAACGTGAGATCGGCCTCGACGTCGTCGACTTCGAAATCGGCATGAAGCACGCCGTCCGCGAAGACCCCGATGTGATGCTCGTGGGCGAAATGCGCGATCGCGAAACGTTCATGACCGCCATTCACGCGGCGGAAACGGGGCACTTGGTGTTCGGAACGATTCACGCCTCGAGCGCCGCCTCGACCATCGGCCGCATTCTCGATCTGTTCCCCAGCGAAATGCACAGCGCTCTGCGCAGCGCCATGGCCATGAACATGCGGGGCATCATCGCGCAGAAGCTGCTCCGGAGCATCAAGCCAGGCGTCTCGCGCGTGCCGACGGTCGAGATCATGACGTTCAGCCCCATGGTGAAGAAGCTGATTCTCGAGGAAGAGGATCACAAGCTGGGCGACGTGATTCGCATCGGCGCCGAGGACGGCATGCAGGACTTTACGCAAAGCCTCAAGAAGCTCGTCGACGCCGAGTTGATCGACCGCGAAGTCGCGATGGAGGTGGCGCCGAATCGCGAAGCGCTCAAGATGGCGCTCAAGGGCATCGAAATGCGGCAACCGGGAATCATTTGATGCGGCAACTTGCACTTGTGTGTTTGGCGGCGACGGCGTTCTGGTGCGCAGAGCCCTGGGGCTCGCATGCGCTGGCCCAGAGTAACGCGATGAGGCAAGGGCAACGCACGGAAGAGGCGCCCGGCGTCGAAGCCCCCGCCGGCCCGCCCTCGGAGGCCGCGACGACGTTCAGCAACGCTGCCAACGCCAACGCCGCGTCATTTCCCTGGGGCGCCATCGTCCAACTGGCTTCCTACGCAGCGCTCGTGCTCATCTGGGCTTCGACCGGCGATTGGGTCAACAGCGATTCGCAGATTTTCAATCTGGGCTACAAGAAGTGGAACCCCATCGTCTTCTTCCCGTTCGCGATCATCTTTATCGCGCTCGCGTTCGTGCCGATCAGCTTCGTCATCCGCTACCCAATTGTCTGGGTCGTGTATCTCGCGACGATCATCCCGTACATCGTCGTGCACAATCGCAAGGTGCTGCCGCACCAGTCGGTGCTCACCGGTAGTTGGTGGCGCCACTTCTTCGCGTCGCTGCTGGGCAAGATCGGCATCAAGATGCGGGACGAGCGCGGCCAAGATTACGAGAAGGGCGTCGCCGTCGACCTGATGGCCATGGGCGCTCCCGACCAGAACTCCGATAACGCTAACCTACTCACCGCCCGCCAGTCGCCCGGCTATTTGCTGGTCAAGGAACTTGTAGCCGAGATGGTCACCCGCCGCTCAGACCGCGCGATGCTGGAGTACGGCCCGCAGGCCGTCGTCATCAAGCACGAAATCGACGGCGTGTGGCACCCCAGCGACCCGCGCGACCGCGAAAGCGCC
>JANOIK010000399.1:0-9224 GCA_031407585.1 Planctomycetota bacterium
TAGAGCGCTTCGCACTCCCCTCTAGCGCCAGCGACGGGAATTAGAGAAGATAGGCGATCATTCCTTGGAGGATCGCCATGAAGGCCTATTCGATGGACCTGCGGGAGCGGGTGCTGTTGGATTGCGACGGCGGGATGGAGGCTCGTCAGGTCGCGGTGAAGTATCGCGTCAGCGAGTCGTGGATCAGACGGCTCAAACAGCGACGCCGGGAGACGGGCGAGACGGCCCCGCGGCCCTGCCGCAATCGCCAGCCTGCCAAGTGGTTGGCGTATGCCGAGCAGATCAAGGCGTGCATCGATCGTCAGCCCGACGTCACGCTCCGCGAGCTGGCCGAGCGATTGGGCCATGTGGTCAGCGGTCAGACGCTCTCACGCGCCTTGCGCGTCTTGGGCCTGACGCTTAAAAAAAGTCCTGCACGCCGCCGAGCAGGATCGGCCCGACGTGGCGAAGCGACGGCTGTGGTGGCGTCTGTCGCAGCTGGGCCTAAACGCTCAGCGCATCGTGTTCCTCGATGAGACCGGCGCGAACACCAAGATGACGCGACGCTACGGTCGCGCCGCACGCGGCCGTCGGCTGATCGCCAAGGTTCCGCACAGCCACTGGAAGACGACGACCTTCGTCGGCGGCTTGCGACTCACCGGGTTCACGGCTCCGTTGGTGGTCGACGGCCCAATGAACGGCAAGACGTTCCTAAGCTACGTCGAGCAGCAACTCGCGCCGACGCTTCACCCGGGGGACGTCGTGGTGATGGACAACCTGGCGGCCCACAAGGTGAGGGGCGTGCGGCAGGCGCTCGAAGCGGTTGGCGCCCGCGTCGTCTATCTCCCGCCCTACAGTCCCGACTTCAACCCCATCGAGCAGGCGTTCGCCAAACTCAAGTGGCTGCTCCGCAGCGCCGCCGAGCGCACCCTCGACGGACTTGAGCACGCCATCGCCGGCGCCCTCGAACGATTCTCGCCCGCCGAGTGCCGAAACTACTTCCGAAACTCCGGATACGCTACAGGGATCTGAGTAGCGCTCTAAACTAAGCGGCGCGCCGCGTAGCGGGCTTGGCCTTTGGCGCCGCCGCTTCGTGGAGTTCGGCGATTCCACACACCGCTCGCTCGGAGGCTCTGGGGAGCTGCGCCACTTGCGACCAGTTCTGGCCCGGCGGGTGGTACAGGTGATAGGCCAGGGCGGTGAATCGCAACCGTTGCTGCAGCACGCCGATTGCGACCAAACGGGCGCACAGGTCGCGGTCCTCGCCGCCACTGTTGTTGTAGCGTTCGTCGAAGCCGTTGACGTCGAGCAAGTCGTCTCGCCAGAACGATTGATTGCACGAATGGATTCGCTTGAGCCCGCCGTGCGGCGGCGTTGCGTACCACCTGGCGAGCCGATCGCTGCGCAGGACGTACTTCATTTTGGGGACGCCGTCGATGTGCCACGGCCGCACGGCGAACGGGCGTTGCAAGTACGCCTGGGTGGCTCGCTCGGTGAGCGGCACGCGAACGCCCTGCGAGTAGCAGCCCGGGCGGGCGTTATTGAAATGGTCGGCGACGAACTGCGGATGGAGCACCATGTCGCCGTCGATCATGGCCACGTACTCGCTGGCGGCTTCGGCAATTCCCCAGTTACGCATGCGCGAAGGTCGGAAGCCGTCGTGCTCTTGCCAGAGTCGCCGGAGACTGGGAATCACCGTGGCGTAGCGCCGGACGACTGCGGTTGTCCGCTCGTCGGAGCCGTCGTCGACCACGAGTGTTTCGTCAGGCAGCCGTCGCTGCCGCCGCACGCTTTCGAGGACCGCGGCCAGCGCGTCGGGGCGGTTGTACGTGGTGACGATAAGAGAAAGTTGCATGAGCCGCCCTGCTCGGAAGCGAGCGCGACTGCCGTGTCGCGTGCTAGCGATTGAATTCGGCGGTCTTCGCAGGGGAATTCATCGCGCGGAGATTGCGCGACAAACGTGGAACGCACGGCATAACCGGGCGGGGGAGAGGCGTGCGGACTCAGTGAGTCGGCGCGGCATCGGAAAGTTGGTCCGACTCGCTTGGCAGTTCAGCATGCTCACGCGGACGAGAGCATGGCACGCGGATCGGAGTGGCACTTCTGCCAGAGCGGCAGTTCAGCATGCCCACGCGGACGTGGGCATGGCACCCGGAACAAAAAAAAGGCCGCCTGCATCGCCGAGACGGACGATGCGGGCGGCCTTTTGCGTAGAGGCGCCGGTGAGAGTCGAACTCACGATGTCGGATTTGCAATCCGATGCCTTAGCCACTTGGCTACGGCGCCAGAGGAGGAAGGCACGGCAGGCGTGCCTCGCTTGCTGAAAATTAGAAAATCGGTCCACATGGGTCAAGTGCAGGTCTTTTGCCGATTGGGGGCCCTGGGGAAGCCAAGTCGTGGGCGCCGGGGGCGCCGGCGGGGCCTGGATGCCGAGCTTGCGGTGGAGGAACGCCTGCGGTCACGTCGATTCTCATAAGCGGTACGCCGCTCCGTGACGCCGCTCGATGTGAAAGGAATCGCCCCATGCTTGGACAACTCCTGGTCGCTCGAGGCTCGCGCCGTCAGACTTTCGACGCCTTGGTGCGCCACGTGGCGGCCGTCAGCGTCGACGCCGTTCGCACGCTCGTGGTCGATCGGGTGATCGGCATGGGCCCGGCCGAGGCGCGGGGCTACATCCGAGGACGTGGCGGCCGCGAACTTCGCCTGCAGGCCCGGCTCACGGTTCGGCGGCACACGGAAATCGATCCCTCCTGGGAGTCGATGATTGCCCAGCGAGCCAGCGACCGCGTTGCGGCCATGCTGCTGCGCGAGTTCTCGGGCGTCATGATTCGAGCTGGCCAGCGCCGCGCGGCTTAGGCGGGACGCGCGGAATGGCGTCTTAAGTACAACGGAAAGGCTCAAGGAGTGGACACGAACGACTATCCGTCGCTGGGCCGCTTGGCGCATCTCAATGCGCAGCTGGCGGTGCAGAGCCGACGGGTGGACGCGATCGTGACCGCCCAGCTCGACAGTGTCGAGCGTCTGTTCCGCGCTGCGACCACGCATGATTGGCAAGGGGTGGCGCAAGCGAGTCGTGCCCTGGCCAATCAGCCTGTCGAGGGTGGGAACGACGACCTTGTCCGCGCGGCCACCCAGGTGTGCGACGCCCTGCGGACGGACGTCTCCGGGGCTAAGGCTCGACGTCCCTTGGCCAAGCTGATCGACGCCTGCCGCCTGGTGAAGAAGAAACTCGCCGGTTCGTAAGGGAATCGGCTTGAGAGGGCGAGGTTTTCCTCGCTACTGCATGCCCACGCGGACGAGGGCATGGCACACGGACCACGAGGTGGAATCTCTCCTCACTTCAACATGCTCATGGGGACGTGGGCATGGCACCCCGGCGATTTGCTTGCCGCTTCGCTTTTAGCGATAGACGGGCGTCGCGGTCGGCTGCGTGATCACCACGATCGGCCGGCTGCTGGTGTGCCACGCGAACGGCCGACCGCCCGGTTGCTGCCAGCCGGGGCTGTACATCGTGGTCCACGCGATGGCAGTCGCCGTGGGGCGGCTATTCGAGAAGCCGTACCACCGCATCGCCTCGAGCCGGGCCATGCGTTGGGCGCCGCGGGCCATCGCCTTCTGCTGGGCAATCGTGGGCGTGCGCTCGCGTTCCGTGGCCGGACGGTAAGACCAATCCTCACCCGTCGTTACGGTCCCGGGCGCCGGGTCCGCGGGGGGGTGCTCCACGCCCTGGGCCAAAGCAGTCGAGGCGGCAACCAGGGTCACAGCGGTCAGCAAAACGGCCCGAAAGCCGCTAAAGAGGATTTTTTTCATGGACCGCGGTCCTTCTAAGCAAGATGGGGCGCCTCGACGGCGAATGAACGGGGGAGAGGCGCGGGGGCGCCTCCGACGTGAAACTGCGCACACCGGGCGTTCAAGGAAACTTTCGGCCGTCCAAGAGCGACGCGCTCAGCACGATCCGACCGCGCGGAAAAGTCCCCCAGAGTCGGTTCCGGCTGGTCAAGCTGCGGAAACTTTGCGGACAAAAGTTCCCCCCGGCAGGCCATCCACCTGATTGCAGGACGATTGCCGCCTTGCTAGGCTTACCGCTTGGCTGGGCAAGTCCAGACCGAAACTCGCGTTATCGCGCACGAATCTGCGCTATGTCGCAAGGGACGGAGGTATACTACTGTGGCGGGAACGCCGTGTGGGCGTTTCCAGGCGGGGCCGTAACCAAGTTTGAAACAGGAGGTCTCTCGATGAGACGCATTGCACTTTTTCTGTACGCCCTATGTTTGATCCTGCCGGCCGTTGGCTGCGCGAAGGAAGAGACCACCACGCCGGCCGCCACCCCGGCCGAAGGCGCCGCCACCCCGGCTGAGACGCCGGCCGAAGAGGCTGCCAAGTAGCTTTCACGCTAACGCCCTCCGCAGGGGGTGCGTTAAGACGCCGATCATAAGAAGGGGCGACCCGTCGAGGGCCGCCCCTTTTTTATGCGCGTCGAGGTTTGGCTCCGATTGGCGTCGTTCAAACGCCCCGTTTCGGCCGAGGCACGCGTCCGCGGCCACGGCCTTTCCGGCCGCCGCTTTCCTTCACCGAGTCAACCGGCTCGCCCATCGCGTTGCGCATCCGCTCGATGCGGTCGCGAATCGCGGCGGCCCGCTCGAATTCCAGGTCTTGCGCCGCTTCGAGCATTTCGGATTCCAGTTCCGTGAGGTATTCCTCGGAGATGTACTGGGCGTCATCGGTGCGGCCCACCGCTGCGTTGGCTCGGGCGTGAGCCGAGGCTTCGGATTCGATCCCCCGATGTATGGCCTTAACGATCGTCTCCGGCGTGATGCCGTGCTCGATGTTGTAGGCCTGCTGCAGCTTGCGGCGGCGTTCGGTTTCGTCGATCGCCCGCTGCATGGAGTTGGTCATGCGGTCGGCGTAGAGAATGACGGTCGCGTTGACGTTACGGGCGGCTCGGCCGATGGTCTGCATGAGCGAGGTCTCGCTGCGGAGAAAGCCCTCTTTGTCCGCGTCGAGAATCGCCACGAGCGACACTTCAGGCAGATCGAGCCCTTCGCGCAGCAGATTGACGCCCACCAGGCACTCGAACCGGCCTTGGCGGAGATCGCGGAGCAATTCGACCCGTTCGAAGGCGTCGAGCTCGCTGTGGAGCCATTTGCACGTGACGCCTTGCTCGGCGAAATAGTTGGCAAGATCTTCGGCGAGTCGCTTGGTGAGCGTCGTCACCAGCGTACGCTCGCTAACTGCGGCGCGTTTTTTGATCTCTTCCAGGAGGTGGGGCACCTGCCCGCGCGCCGGCACGACCTGGATCACGGGGTCGAGCAACCCGGTCGGCCTTACGATCTGTTCGACATACTCGCCGCCGGTTTGGCCGAGCTCGTACTTGCCGGGCGTGGCGGAAACATACACGACCTGGTCGACCCGCTGACGCCATTCGTCGAACTTCAGCGGCCGGTTGTCCATGGCGCTCGGCAACCGGAAGCCGTGCTCGACGAGCGTTTCCTTGCGGCTGCGATCGCCGGCGTACATGGCGCCGATTTGCGGGACCGTGGCGTGCGATTCGTCCACGAAAAGCAGGTAGTCCTTGGCGAAAAAATCGAACAGCGTCGAAGGCGGATCGCCAGCCGCACGACCGGACAGCGGACGGCTGTAATTCTCGATCCCCGGGCAGTAGCCGACCTCCATCATCATTTCTACGTCGAACCGCGTGCGGGCGTTCAGCCGCTGGGCCTCGAGCATCTTCCCCACGGCCTTGAAGTGGTCGAGTTGCTCGTTCAACTCGCGGCGGATCGAGTCGACCGCGTTGTGAATGCGCTCCTCCGGCAGCACGAAATGCTTGGCCGGGTAGATATACATCTGCTGGAGCGTGTCGACGACCTCGCCCGTGACCGGGTTGATGATCGAGAGTTTTTCGATCTCATCGCCCCAGAACTCGATGCGGTAGGAGTATTCCTCGTACGAGGGCCAAATCTCGACGCAATCGCCGCGGACACGGAACTTGCCCCGCGCGGGGTCCGTGTCGTTGCGGTCGTACTGGATGTCGATCAGCCGCGCGAGCACCTCGTCGCGGTCGAGCGTCTTGCCCACCGCCAGCGGCACCATCATCGCCTTGTAGTCTTCCGGCGAGCCGAGACCGTAGATGCAAGAAACGCTCGCGATGACGATCACGTCCCGCCGGCTGACCAGCGAACTGGTCGTCGCGAGGCGCATGCGGTCGATCTCCTCGTTGATCGACGCATCCTTCTCGATGTAGATGTCCCGCTGCGGGATGTAGGCTTCGGGCTGGTAGTAGTCGTAGTAGCTGACAAAGTAACTCACCGCGTTGTGGGGAAAGAATTCCTTGAACTCGGAATAGAGCTGGGCCGCCAGAGTCTTGTTATGCGAAAGCACTAGCGCCGGCCGCTGGAGTTCCTGGATGATGTTGGCCATCGTGAAGGTCTTGCCCGAGCCGGTGACGCCCATGAGCACCTGCTCGGGTCGGCCGTCGCGCAGGTTGCGCACCAGTTCGGCAATGGCGGCGGGCTGATCGCCGGCGGGTTGAAATGGCGATTCGAGGCGGAATTGCACGAAGGACTCGATTCAAAGGTGGCAGGAAGCCAGGCGGCGCCGACGACGACTAGTGGTCGTCATCAGGAAGCCATCGGGCCGGGGCGAATCCGTAATTCTAGCGCGCCGCCCATTCGCCGTCGCCGGGGAGAGGCAGCAGATACGGGCGAATCCGCTCGAGCGTCCGCGGTCCGAAGCCGCGGATTCGAGCCAAATCATCATGGGAGCGGAACTCCCCGCCCCGCTCGCGCTCCGCCAGCCATCGTTCGGCAAGGACTCGCCCCACGCCTGGAAGTTGGATCAACTCCGGCCAGTCGGCCCGGTTGACATCGACCTGAAACTGGGCGACGAGCGGCTCAGCACGGTCGACGTCGACCATCCCACCCGAAGAACCCCCGTGCCGCCACCAAGCCGCGGCGAGCAGCGCAAGCGCGCTGGCCAGCAGTACGGCGACGCTGGCCTGATCGCGCGGGCGGAGCCAAGGATTGGGGTTTTCGGCCGGCTGAGCCATTTGGCGACATGCTTGAATGTTCGGTCGTGGACGCCGCCGGAACAAGTGCGGTACAAACGAGGATTATATCACCTCCCAAGGCATGCATTCCCGTGGCCCGCGACTTTCGACAAATCGAGTGGGACGCCGACATGGTCGACGACTGCCGGCAGATCGTGCGCCTCGCGATTCGAGAGGATTTGGAGCGCGAACAAGATTGGACCACCGTCGCCCTGGTCCCACCTGATCGCACGGGTAAGGCCGACATCGTTGCCCGGCAGGCGGGAATTGTCGCCGGCCTGCCGGCAGTCAGCTTGGCGATCGAAGAATTCGCCGCGCGGCTGCACGTCGATGCGGCGGTCGCCGAGATGCAATCCGTCCCCGCCGGAACTCGCCTGGCAACCATTCACGGAAATGTGCGCGACCTGCTGACCTGCGAGCGCGTCGTGCTCAATCTCCTTGGGCGGCTCATGGGGATCGCCACCGCGACGCGCCAGTTTGTCGACCGCGCCGCAGGCACGCGATGCCAAGTTTACGATACGCGAAAGACGACGCCCGGGTGGCGCCGCCTTGAGAAATACGCCGTACGCTGCGGCGGTGGCCACAATCACCGCACGGGGCTCTACGATGCGATCCTGATCAAAGACAACCACCTGGCCCAGTTCGCAGGCCCGGACCGGTCGCCGGCGACTGCTGCGGCCGCTGTCCGCCGGGCCCGGGACTTTTTGCGTGAGATTGGCGGCCCCGAACCCACGATCGTCGAAGTTGAAGTGGACTCGCTGGAGCAGCTTGCTGCCGTCCTGGCCGAACGTCCCGACATCGTGCTGCTCGACAATATGAGCGTCGTCCAGCTCCGCGCCGGGGCAGCGATGCGGGACCAAACGGCCGCGGGAGTGGAGCTCGAGGCCTCCGGGGGCGTCACGCTCGAAACGATCGCGGAAATCGCGGCGACGGGCGTCAACCGCGTCAGCATCGGGGCGCTCACGCATTCCGCCCGGTCGCTCGACGTTGCCCTTGACTATGCCTCCGATTGAACCCCGACACCGAGATTTGTCGGAAAATCGCGGCGTTCGGCGTTCCCACCGTGGTGGGGCTATCCCGCACCTTCGGCAGTTCGGCCTTGGCGTTTGACACTGCATTCTGGTGACCTAGGTTACCAATGAAGTGCGACGCCTTTGGGGAGGGGCGAAGCATTTCGTGACGCGGCGGGTCGCGCTGAAAAGCGAGAGGGGATCCGCCGCGTCTTTTTATGCGCAGCCAGAATGTCGGATGGTCAGCCCAAGCGGCAGGACCGTGCTCAATCCCTACAAAGGGGCGCATTGGAAATTGTATACTTTATTCCTACAAACTTGTTGACAGTCGCAGATTGCCCGGTTAATCTAAACTCGTGCGGGAAACCCCTGCGCAGCTACGTGTCATTGCTACGTTCTAATAACTTACGATTGGGTTGTGGACCTCATGAACATTCGATCGGCGGCGAGTCTTCGAGACTCGGCTGCTGTCCGAACAGGCGCTTCCGGCGACCTGGGTCCGCTTCACCTTCTTTCGTAGTTTGACCAACCGTCCCTCCGCGAATCTCGTTCGCGATCGACCCGCGGTCATCCGGCCCCAGTCGCAGGCATTGCCGAAATCCCAATTCTTGGGCCTTTCGGTCAGTTAGACGACTTCTCGGCGCTCGGCCCCTAACTCACGCGTACGCCTACGGTACGCGCCGAACTGGACGACCGGTCGCCGCAATAAGCGGCGACGCGAACGTTCGCCGATCGAATGCCGCTCGGGCGTCACGCCTGAGCTTTCTGAGACCGCTTCCCAGTCACGCACCTCGAGTCGTTCGACCGCCGCAGACTGCGACGGCAGGATTGGGAGAAAAACATGGCAGGAATGAGCAACTTGAGTCGTCTGTCGGGATTGGGTCGCTGGGTGTGCATGGCGAGCGCCGTGCTGACCGGGGCTTCCTTTGGCACGCCGGCGTTGGCCGTTATTCCTAGCCCCGTGGGCTTCCGCGTCGACATCGCGTCGAGTCCGCGCGTGCTTGATGCGCTGGACATGAAGCGCGACGGCGAAATCACTCCGACGGAGTACTACGAAATCAAGTACGACGAGGCTTGCGACAATCCCCACCTGCGGGTTCGCGCTCGCAACAAGCCGTCGATCATGATCTCGAACTATCCGATCAGCACTTCGGCCAATCCCCCGCAGCTCGTCTCGGCGGCGCCCATTA
>JANOIK010000421.1:0-2609 GCA_031407585.1 Planctomycetota bacterium
CGTGGGCGGCGGATAGAGTTCGTGCCTTCGGGTGAATTCCGGCCCTTCGTACCAACAGGGGCCGGCGATCGCGTCGGTTTTCCCATCGCGATTGAGATCACCAAACGTGCCGCCCTCGGCAAAGAAATCGCTGCTCAATGCCAGCTTCAGGAATGGAGGCTGCGCGCCGGGAGCCGGCGCCGCCGGGTGAGCGACGGCAGCAGCGAATCCGGTAATGACGAGAGCGAGCAATGTGATGCGTGTGAGAAGAGCGGGTGCGGAACAGGGAGGCAGTGGGGACCGCCTCAGCATGTTTTGGAGCCAGCGCCCATGAGAGACGGCGCACATCCGTCGTCTCGGTCTTGCGGTGAATCGCTTCCGTGGCGAAGGATCCGGGCGATGCGAGTGTCGGAGGGACGTGGCGAGGCCAGGTTTCCGTTCATCGGGGAGATACAGCATCGTGTGATCGCGGTTGCTCGCTGGCGCAGTTGCGTGGAGGGCGATGCGTTGGATCGTCTCTTGGAGTAGCGCGTTCAGCATACGATTTCACCGGTGGATCCCGAAGCATGGATATGCAGCAGGAAGCGGAAGTGGAATAGTCAATTCGCAGGGCCGGGTAGCTCCAGCAGTAGAGTATTTGCGCTCCACTGTTTCAATAGACAGATACGTCGTGCATTGTTCTGTCGTCTCATGTGAAAACTTTCAGAACGCTTTTCTCCAGGTGGTCCGTGACGCTATCTGCTCCGGAAACAACCATCATGTCATTGCAGTTTCGGTCGGAGGTGAGGGATGTCGCAAACCACCCTCAGCTTCAGCACGCCAGATTTGATGAAGCTTGAGGAGTAGCCCGGGACCTCCTGAATGTAGCGCTCCCGGGAGCGGTGGACTCAGCGGCAGTTATGGGCGACCTCACGAGCATTTTCAACCGCATCGAACAAGGCGAGGCGACGGCGGCTCGTGAATTGCTGCCGTTCGTCTACGATGAGTTGCGCAAGCTCGCGGCGCACAAGATGTCGCGCGACGCCCCGGGGCAGACCCTTCAGCCGACCGCCCTGGTGCACGAAGCATGGCTGCGCCTCGCGGGTGACGTGGACCGAACTTTCACCAGTCGCGCACATTTCTTCAACGCCGCGGCGGAGGCCATGCGACATATTCTCGTGGACCGCGCGCGTCGGCGCCAGAGCCTGCGCCATGGCGGAGGCCAGGAGCGTGTGGACGCAGAGGATCTGGAATTGGCCGCGCCCGAGTACGATGAACAATTGCTGGCCATGCATGAGGCTCTGGAAGCCCTCGCGATGGAGCATCCGGCCCAGGCCGAGGTGGTGAAGCTCCGGTTCTTTGTCGGTCTGACTGATCGTGAAGTGGCGGAAGCGCTGGGATTGTCCGAACGGACGGTTGGACGATATTGGGCGTACGCCAAGGCCTGGTTGTTCCGCCAACTCGGACCGTCGACTTGAGTCAGATTTCGTGTCCGATCAAACGCAGGAATCTCGCCAAGTAATGGGAGTGCCCTGCGCGTCG
Organism: Planctomycetota bacterium; assembly: GCA_031407585.1. Classification (GTDB taxonomy): domain Bacteria; phylum Planctomycetota; class Planctomycetia; order Pirellulales; family Lacipirellulaceae; genus Lacipirellula. The sequence goes on from JANOIK010000421.1 coordinate 1,501, forward strand.
CAATGAAGGCGGACAAAATCCAGGAAGAGGCTCTGTTTGATGCGGCCCGCGTTCTGACCGATCCGGGAGAACGCGATGCATTCCTCGACGCGGCTTGCGCGCGCGATCCAGGGTTGCGCCAGCAAATTGAGGCGCTGTTTGCGGCCCAGGTGGAAGCGGACCGGTTTTTCGACCGCGGTCCGCAGGATACGGGCCTGCCAGTTTCAAGGTCCGATCCCGCGAGGCCCACGGGTGCGGCGGGCGAGAGGACCGGGGATGAAATCGTGGGCAGCTGTATCGGCGGCTACAAACTTTTGCAGAAGATCGGCGAGGGTGGCTGGGGCGTCGTGTACATGGCCGAGCAGGAAAAATCAGCGTCCAGCCGGGTGGCGCTCAAGGTGATCAAGCTGGGCATGGATTCCCGGGCCGTAATCGCGCGCTTCGAAGCAGAGCGGCAGGCGCTGGCCCGGATGGACCACCCCAACATCGCCCGCGTCCTCGATGCCGGGACCACGGAGTCCGGCCGCCCGTACTTCGTCATGGAACTCGTGCGCGGGACGCGAATAACGGAATTCTGCGACCGCGAGTGTCTCGCGACGCGTGACCGGCTCGAGTTGATGATCAAGGTGTGTCACGCCCTGCAACACGCGCACCAGAAGGGCATCATTCACCGCGACCTGAAGCCGTCGAACATTCTGGTGACGATCAACAATGGCGAGCGCACGCCGAAGGTCATCGACTTCGGGATCGCCAAGGCGACGGACCAGAAACTCACGGACAAGACGCTCTTCACGGCGTATGACCAGATCATCGGCACGCCGGCCTACATGAGTCCGGAGCAGGCGGCGATGACGAGTCTGGATATCGACACGCGCACGGACGTGTACAGCCTGGGCGCGCTGCTCTACGAATTGCTCGCGGGCCAGCCGCCGTTTGATCCGGCAGAGCTGCTCAAGCGCGGCGGAGACGAAATGCGTCGTGCGGTTCGCGAACAGGAGCCGCCGCGGCCGTCGCACCGCCTCGCGGCGATGGCAGAAACCGAGCTGGCCGCCGCGGCCCGACACCGGCGCGCCCGACCGTCCGAACTCAGGCAACAGCTGCGCGGCGATCTCGACTGGATCGCGATGAAG
>JANOIK010000443.1:0-1509 GCA_031407585.1 Planctomycetota bacterium
CGTGCCGCCGTTGAGGACCGCGAGCCGTTGCGACGCCTTTCGCGGGGTGAGCGTGCCGGCGAGTCGGTCCCACGTGATGCGCGGGCGCAGCTCGGCGAATTCGTCCGACGGGTAGCGGCCGGAGAGCATGTCGAGCACGCCTTCGAACAGGCTCCGCGGCAGGTCGTGAAACGGCGCGGCGCCGCGGACCAGGGCGTAGAGCTCGTCGACTGTGATGGGGTCCATCGCGACGATGGCGACGACCTGCTGGGCGAGGACGTCGAGCGGGTTGCGAGGGTAGCGCGTACTCTCGACCTCGCCGCGAAGCATGCGCTGGGCGGCGGCGCTGCAGGCGAGCAGATCACCGCGGTACTTGGGGAAGATGACGCCCTCGGACGAGGCGCCGACGTGGTGGCCGGCGCGGCCGATGCGCTGCATGCCGGACGCGACCGAGGGCGGGGCTTCGATTTGGATCACGAGGTCGACGGCGCCCATGTCGATGCCGAGCTCCATCGACGAGGTGGCGACAATCGCCGGCAGCTGGCCGCGCTTGAGACGGTCTTCGATTTCGACGCGCTTCGCGCGGGCGATCGAGCCGTGGTGAGCCTGGGCGATCTCTTCCTCGGCGAGCTCGTTGATCGCGCTCGCGAGTCGTTCGGCCAGGCGGCGGCTGTTGACGAAGATCATCGTCGAGCGGTGCTGGCGGATGAGCTCGACCAGCCGCGGGTGGATGGCGGGCCAGATGGACGCGGTGGCCGGCGCGGCAGAGGCGGGGCCGGAGGGGATTTCGAGCGGCTGGCCGAGCCGGGCCATGTCTTCGGCGGGCGTTTCGATGCGAAGGTCAAGGCGCTTCGGCTCGCTGGCGTCGATGATCTCGATGGGACGCGGGCGCGGGGGCACGTCGGGGCGTGCGTCGGCGACGGCGCCGCCTAGAAGGCGGGCGATTTCTTCGAGCGGCTTTTGCGTGGCGGAGAGGCCGATGCGCTGGATCGTCGTCCCGGTCGACTCCTGCCGCTTGCGGTTGAGTGCTTCGAGCCGTTCGAGCGTGAGGAACAGATGCGTGCCGCGCTTGGTCGCGGCGACGGCGTGAATCTCGTCGATGATCACAGTCTCGACGTCGGTGAGAATCGAGCGCGACTTCGACGTGAGCAGCAGGTAAAGCGACTCGGGCGTCGTGATGAGGATGTCGGGCGGATCGCGGACGATGTCGCGGCGGTCGGCGGGGCTGGTGTCGCCCGAGCGCACCGCGACGCGGGGGAGCGTGAAGGGGATGCCTTCGCGCTCGGCGATGGCTTGGATGCCGACGAGTGGGGCGCGGAGGTTGCGATCGACGTCGACGGCGAGGGCTTTGAGGGGAGAGATGTAGAGGACGCGCGGGTTGCGTCTGGGAGTTTGAGATTTTGAATTCTTCCGCTCCCCTCCCCTCGGCGGGGAGGGGTGGGGGGAGGGGGGTTGAACGCTGGCGCCAGCTTCGCCCCCCTCCCTAACCCTCCCCTCGAGAAGGAGGGGACCGGAAGATTCATTATGGGC
>JANOIK010000476.1:0-2566 GCA_031407585.1 Planctomycetota bacterium
CTCATGCCTTCGCCATCCTGAAGTTCGCCGGTGATGAGTTGAAAGTCGAACCGGTCGTCCATGCCGCCCGGAGTCGTCGCACCCCCAGGGAATTGCAGCGTGCTTTGCGGCGCCTGCGTATGCACAATCTTGAACGGCGTCTCTGTGGCGTCCCCTTCGCGGTGCCATGTGCCGGGCGTGGCAATGGGATCAAACGCCTGACCGTTGCCGTTGGCCAGCAGGGTTTGGTACATCGTTGCATTGCTGGTCTGAATGTTGTAATCGCCAACATAAATGGCGTGAACGCCCTGGCCCAACGCGTCAGAATTCGCGCGGATCGCCTGCGCCTCGACGAGCCGCCGGTTGTTATTGTCTGTTCCCGTATTGGCTTTGTAGTGACTGTTGTAGACATAGAAGTCGGCCGATGCGTCGTAGCCCACGGGACGCAATTGGTATCTCAGCGTGGATCTCGGCTGTTGTGCAATTTCGCTCGGATCGGGATCGCCGTTTTCGTCCAGCCCGTCGTCAACGCCGACATTGCCGAAGAACGTTTCTCCCTGAATGCCGTCGTCCATCATGTTGAGCAACCTGACGGTTTGCGTGTTGTAGACCAAACCTGGGCGCCCCGCGTCCGCATCGAAGGAGCTCGTCAGCCCATTCATCGTGCTCCGCGCGTAAACTCCCGCACCGTAAATGCTGTTGAGCACGTTGACGAATGACTGTGTCGTAATTGCCATCGTGTACTGCTCTTGCAGAAGCAGCACATCAATGGGCTTCGCGAAGCTGCTTCCGACGGGCCCGAACACTTCGGCGCCGATGGCGCTTAAAATCGTGCTGATGCCTGGTCGTGCAGTTTGCCCGTTGGCGGGATTGTCGGACTGTCCGGTCGCTGTGTTGTAGGTGACGATGCGAAGCTGCGCCGCGGCTGGGACCGCCAGGCACGCGGCCGCGCCGACGAACAGCATGCTCAGCCAGGCTGCGCGAATAGGTCGACTGAAAAACACGGCGCCTCTCCAGGCTCAAGTCACTAAAAATGGCCACGCTCCGGCTCGGAGCGCGGCCGACATTCCATTAAAGTCTCAGACTCAGTTCCGCACAATCAAATGGCGGCCACGACGCCCTATTGGCACTCCCACCGGACCTGTCATTTTGTCAGGCGCCTAGGAACAAAAGAACGCGGGGCGACGGAGCGTCGCCCCGCGTTTTTAGCTCGAAGAGAACTCACGCGAGGTTTCCAGGCAGGACGAAACGCCCTAGCGACGGCGGCGGGCGGCCAAGGCGCCCAATCCGCACAGCACCAACGCCAGCGAGGCCGGCTCCGGAACGCCCGTCGCGGCGCCCACCGCCGGCGGCAAGCCGTAGTGAGCCTCCCAAATATCCAGATCGGCGCCCGTGACGCTGCCGTCCCCGTCGGCGTCGCCGGTTGACTTGTCGTTCGGCGCCAAGCCCGTCTGACCGAGACCGCGCTGCCAGATCAAAACGTCGTCGCCATCCACGTCGAGGTCGTTGTCGAAGTCCGAATTGTTCGTCGGCGGGACGACCACGTTGGACACATGTTCCAATCCGCGAAATACCGTGTTTGTTGCCGCGGTGGCAAGCGAGGCAAACGTATTGCCCGGCGCCGTGGTGGCCGCCAAGGGGTCGACGATGGAAACAAGCTGATTAGGAATATTGGTAGTCAGGGCCGTCGTCGCATAGAGGGTTGCATTGCCCGACATGTCCAAACTGCCGGCGAGGCCGCGTATTCCCTGGTTGGCGGCGGTCGCAAGCGTGTATTTGAGCGACCAGGTTCCGGTTTCTTGAATCCACTTCTGGATGCCGCCCGAGCCGTTGGTGCGATCGTCGGCGACGTACAGCGTGTTAGCGTCGCCAAACCAGTAGTCGTACGCGCCCGGACCCGAAGCCGTCGGGAAACCGGTGAGCAGCGTCGGCGTTTGGCCGCTGGTTGTCGGAAGTCCAGTTCCCACGGTCCCGACCCCTTGGAACGTTCCCGACGCAGCACTCACGTATAACTGATTGTTGAAAATATTGACGACTCGCAAATTCGTGGGCGCCGCCGAGTTGATCGCCGTCGTTGTCGACCCGCCAAGGGTCAGGTACCGAACGCCGCCGTTGGCGCCCGCAGCCCAAATGTCAGTGCCGTTGGACGTGACCGCGCTGCGGATATTATTCGCTGTGAACGCGTCGGTAATCGCCGTCGTCGTGTCAACTGTGGCGTCGCTGACCTTGATCCGCCCCACCACCCGCGCCGTGCCAGGATTAGCGCTACTGGCAATGGAGGCGACCCCGGGAGCAGCCCCATATCCGCCGAGCGTCAAATATTGTCCGTCGGGCGAGAGCGCCAGCGCCCCCTCCGACGCTGCAGTCCCGGAATTCGTCAGGGGTTGGTGGAGGCCCGAGACGGCCGTGGGAAGTGCAATCGAGGGCGAGATCGATGGAGTGCCGTCATTGTTGAATCGATCAATGAACGTGGCGGTGCTCGCACTGGTGAGCGGCGCAGCGCCGGCGCCGATTCGAACCACAAATAACTCGGCCCGTGCCACGCCGCCAACGGCGAGCGCCACGCTCATGGCTACGAAGTAAACGA
>JANOIK010000478.1:0-2079 GCA_031407585.1 Planctomycetota bacterium
GCACCAACAAGGGCAGCCCCATCTACGGCATGCCCATCCTGGGCGCCGACCAGTCCAGGACCTGCATCGTGCTGAAGCGCTCGCTCAACCCGGGCTTCGCGGGCATCGAGAACGAGCTCTTCGTGAAGCCGAACACCATGATGGTGCTCGGGGATGCGAAGAAGACGATCATGCAATTCACCGCCGCGCTGAAGGAGTAGGACGCGCCGGGGGGGAAGGTTGAATGACCTTCCGTTCCGGATCGTAGCCTTCGGGCGTTTGTGGCGGCGGGTCCTGCCGGCGCGGGGTTTTCTTGCCCTCCTCGCTCAAACCTCAGGATCCTGCACATCGATAAGTTGATGTAGGCCAGTCGACGTGATCTAAGCGAAGGATGGTTCGGCATCGACGCGAAGACCTCTCGAACGAGTACCTCGGAGCGGACTTCGGGGACGGTCGGCTGAACCGCCGGCTCGTCGACCTCGCGACAATGGTTGGGCGGGACCCTGGCGCGAGCTTTCCGGTGGCGGCGAAGACCGACGCTGATCTGGAAGGGACGTATCGCTTCCTGAGCAACGACCGGGTCACCCCGGAGAAGATCTTGGCGCCACATCTGCGCGCGACGCTGGGGCGGATGGCCGGATGTGAAGTCGTGGTGGCGCACGATACGACGGAGTTCAATTTCGGCGATTCGGCACGCGAGGATCTCGGCCGAGTGGGCCAGGGCAAGAGCCATGGATTCTATGGGCACTTCGCGCTCGCCATCGATCGCGGGAAGCGAGATCCGCTGGGCGTCCTCGGCATCGAAGTTCACGAGCGTCACGGCGGCAAGGGGCGGCGCGGGCACGAAGCGCTGCAGACCGCGGAGGACAACGAGTCCAAACGCTGGAAGGTCCTGGTCGAGCGCGTCGAAGCACTCCTGGGCAAGAGCGTGGCTCTTCATGTGATGGACCGCGAAGGTGACAGCTACGCACTACTTGCTGCGCTGGTGGAGATGGCCGCCCGATTTGTAGTCCGAATGGCCAGCGACAAGCGGCTACTTGCAGGCAAGCCGACCACGAAGATTGGGGCGGTCCTCGCGCAGCAGCCAATCATCGCAGAACGCGAGGTGGCCATCACCGCGCGTGGCCGAAGCAAGATGCCGGCGTATCGCAAACACTTCCCCGAGCGGAACGCTCGCTCGGCGCAGCTCCACATGACGGCGACGGAAGTCGTCGTCTTGCGGCCGGACTCCTCCAGCCATTCACCGGCGAAGACGCTCACGCTCAACGCGGTGAAAGTGTTTGAGCCGAATCCGCCGGAAGGCGAGCCCGCGGTCGAATGGCGGCTGTGGACCACTGAACCCATCGACAACGCCGAGCAGGTACTCGCCGTCGTCGATGCCTACCGTTGCCGCTGGGTCATCGAGGAATACTTCAAAGCGCTGAAGACCGGCTGCGCGATCGAGAAGCGACAGCTCGAGTCCTCCCAGGGACTGCAGAACACCCTCGCGATCTTCGTGCCCATCGCGTGGCGCCTGCTTCGTCTGCGCTCTCTCTCACGCTGCGACGAAGCACTACCGGCGAGCGAGGTGCTGACGCCAGCCATGATCGCCTGCTTACGCAGCGCCCTGCGCAAACGCGGCAAGCCGCTGCCCCCCAAGCCCACCGTCCAGCACGCCCTTCTCGGCGTGGCCGCCCTCGGCGGCCACATCAAGAACAACGGCGACCCGGGATGGATCGTCATCGGACGCGGCTTCGACAAGCTGCTCGCACTGGTCGAAGGCTACGAAACGGCTCGGGAAGATCGTCGATCAGATCAATCCTGAGGCTCAAACAGTCCTCGCCGCCGCTCGTGAGGCGCGCGCGGCGCGAGTAACGCGGCGGCTGCGGAACTCGCTCGTCGGGCAAAAAACCCGCGCCGTCACCCGCCGTCGTCGCGTCGGGCGGGCCGGGAGCGCCTTCCTACCTCCGGTGCGTGGGGGCGCGACGATCCGGATCGTTCGCATGACCCGCCGGCAACGAGAGTCCGAAATTGCGCCGCTCGTTGCGCCAATAGAGGCGGCGAGGCCCGCCGTCGCGGCAGGCCCCGCGCACCTCCACGGTGACGGCTACGATCCGGAAC
>JANOIK010000539.1:0-5419 GCA_031407585.1 Planctomycetota bacterium
CATTCTGCTCAAGGTGGTCGACGCCACCGGGCACATCCGCAAGCTCGAGGAGGCGCTCAACAGCAACCTGCTGTCGCTCGCCGCCTCGCATAACTTTGAGCAGACCGCCACCAGCCTGGCCGCGGCCGTGCAACTGTTGAGCGTGCGGCTGCGACAGCCGGCGATCATCCGCAACGAGATTGACCTTCGCGGCGACGAGACAACGAGCCACGCAGCATGAGCAGGAGACGGGCAAGCGACGGCGCGGGCAGCGTCCTCAGCTTTACGTTCCTCGACGTGCTGATGTGCACGATGGGGTCGTTGCTGTTGCTGCTGGTCGTGTTCGGCGTCATCGCGAAAAAGGCGACGCGGGCGCGCCGCGAAGGCGAGGACGTAAAAATTTCGCTCACCGCGCTCTCGGCGCCTGATGCGCCGAAGCAGGCCGCGGCGGCGCCCGCCGAGGCGACCCCGCCGGCGCCCGAAGGTCCGCTCGACACGGTCGAGGAGATCAACGAGCAGCTCGCCCGCCTGCGCAGCGAACAGGACGAGGTCGAGCGCATTCGCCAGGAAACGGCCCAGCGGCGCCGCGAAGAGGAAGCCCGCATCGCGCATTTGGAGGATCACGAACGGCGTCTCGAGCATGAGCTGGGACAACTGCACGTCACGCTGCAGGTGCTCGAGGCGACCGAGCAGAAGCAGTCGGTCGATCAGGCCCAGGCCGAGGCCGAGGTCGCGCGGCTCAAGGAACTAGTCAAAGAGACCGAAGACCGGCTCGACGCGTTGCGGAAGAGCGGCGCTCACGACAAGTCGTACGCGATCGTGCCGTACAAGGGCAAGAGCGGCACGTTCCGCCAGCCGGTGTTCGTCGAATGCACGGCCGATGCCGTGACGATTCAGCCCGAGGGCATCCGGTTGACCGTCGAGGATTTCGACGGGCCGCTGCGGTCGGGCAATCCGCTGGCGGCGGCGATTCGCGCGGCGCACGAGGAACTCAATGGCCGAGCTGTGGCGGCGGGCCGCACCGACTTGCCCGATCCCTACCCACTGCTGATCGTGCGGCCCGACGGCGCCGCGGCGTACGCGGCCGCGCTCGACGCGATTCGTTCGTGGGATTCGGACTACGGCTACGAATTTGTCGAAGCCGACTGGAAGCTTAAATACGCGGAGCCCGATCCGCGGCTCGCACAAATCATGTCGCACGCGGTCGATGAAGCGCGGCAACGGCAGGCCCTGCTCGCTCGCGTGGCGCCGCGGCAGTACGCACCGCGACTGAGCGGCGGCGACGGCGGAGCGGGCGATGGCGTGGGCGACGGCAGCGGCGGCGCGGGAGGATTCGGCGAACTCGCCAGCGCGGGCGCCGGCAATCGCATCGGCTCGCGCGGCGGGAGCGGCTCCTTCGGCGATGGTGCGGAAGGCGCCGAGAGTGGCAACGCACTCCGAAACGGCGGAGCCAGCGGCGTGAGTTCGCGCTATGGCAGGGGCGGCGGCGCAGGCAGCACGGGAAGCGGCGCTGGCGGAAACTTCAGCGAAGAGTTTGGCAGCGATCCATCACAGGCGTGGGGACAAGGCGCGGGCGGGCAGCTCACCACCGGCAATGGCGGCGGCATGCCGGGCGGTGGCGCCGGTGGGAGTGGAACAGGACCAGGCGGGCCGGGCTCGACCGCGAGCGGACAAGGCATGGCCGGCGCGCAGGGCGTCGGCAACTCGCGCAACGCCACAGCGGGAACCAACGGCGGCTTCGCCGATGACCAGCAACGTCTGAACGATCAATACGCGGCGGCGAGCGGCTCGGCAGCGAGCCCCGGCGGCGCGGGAACCGGCGCCGCGGGCCAAACCGGCGGCCCGACTCAAAGCGCTGCCGGCGCCGGCGACGTGGCCAGCGGTTCGTCCGGCGGTTCCGCATCCTCGTCTGGCGGCGGCGCCTCCGGCGGTGGAGCTTCCGGCGGCGGCGCTGCGGGAGGCGGAGCCAGCGGCAGCGGCGGCGCTTCGCCCGGCAACGTCGGCAGCATGGGCGGCATGCAACAGGCGAGACCCCAAAGCGGCAGCGTTGCCGACACGCGCGGCGCCAACTGGGCCAACGCCGAGGCTTCGCGCCGCAGCAGCGCCATCACGCGGCCGGTTCGCGTCGTGGTCAACGCCGACAAACTCACCGTGCTACCCGAAAGCGGCGCGCCGGGCGACGCCGCGGTCGTGTCGTTCCAGCAGCCCGTCGATCGCGTGGTCGATCAACTCGCCGGCGCCGTGCAGATGCAGGTGGTCGATTGGGGCCTCGCGGGCGACGGCATGTACTGGCGGCCGACGCTCGTGGTCACCGTCACTCCCGGCGCCGAACGCCAGGCCGAGCGCATTGCGGAGCTGCTGGACAACAGCGGCCTCGACATTCGCCTGCCGCAAGCCACGGCCAGCGGGCCTCAACCGGAGCGGCAATGAGACACGACGAAGAACCCGAAGACGACGGGATGCCGGGGCAGGACTCGTTCATCGACGTTATCTGCAACATGGTCGGCATCCTGATCACGCTGGTGGTCGTGGTCGGCGTGCGCGTGTCGCAAGTGGTGATCGAGGCGCCGACGAAGGTGACGCCCGCGGTCGCCCAGACGGACTCTCCGGAGAAAGTCGCCGAGCTTCGGGCGGATCTCGAAAAGGCCGTGCAAGCGCGGCTCGACGCTCAGTACGAAATCAAGAAGACCGCCGCCCAGACAAACGACATGCGGCTGAACGCCGAGCTCGTCGACATGCGCCGCGAGCAGCTCACGCTGGTGCGGGCGCAGGTCGAGCAATCGATCGCCGCGCGCCGGGCTGCGCTCGACGCCGATGCGCAAAAGCAGTTCGACGCCCAGCGGCAAATCGCCGAGGCGCAGATCAAGTTGAGCGCGCTCACTCAGGAGCAGGTCAGCCTGCTAGCCGCGCCGACCGAAGTCGAGGAAATCGAAACGGTGCCCACGCCGCTGGCGAAGACGGTGACCGGCGATGAGATCCACGTACGGCTGAAGCACGGGCAACTCGCGGTCGTGCCGGTCGAGGGGTTGCTGTTCGAGGTCGAGCAGCGCGGCGCCTCGTACTTGCGCGGCGGACTGTCTCAGCGTAACGAAGCGTCCGACGTCTATGGGCCGATCGATGGCTTCCGCTTGCGGCTGTCGGCGCAGCGCTACGAAGAGGAGGCAGTGCTCGGCATGCCGGCCGGCGCGCCGCGTCGCCGGAGCGTGGTGCTGCAAGGGGTGTTCATGCCGACGTCGGACGATCTGGGCATAGCGCTCGAGCAGGCGCTGCTACCCAACTCGGCATTCGCCAGTGCGCTGCGAGCGCGCAAAAGCGCCGTCGGCGCCGTCACGGCGTGGGTTTACCCGGACAGCTACGCGGAGCTGCGCTCGCTCAAGAAAGCGATGTGGGAAGCAGGCGTACCGCTGGCCGTGCGACCGCTCGCCAACGGGCAGCCGATCGTGTTCTCGACGCTCGGCAGCAAGAGCGCAGCACAGTAGCGTGGCGACGACAGGATCTGTGTGCCATGCCTTCGTCCTCGTCGGCGTGCTCCGGACATGCCCACGCGGACGTGGGCATGGCACCCGGCACCCGGATTTACGTTACGCCACCGAGCCGCGGCGCTTCGAGCCCGAACCCGCTCCGCTCGCCGGCTTCAGTTGCGCGAGCGAAATGCCGCCCAACCGCTTCCGGGCGTCCGCGGCGATGTCGCCGAGGGCTTCGGTGAGCTTCCGCTGCGCGGGACCGCTGAGCCCCGCCACCTGCGGCAGTTCCGGATGCACGGGGCCGTCGGTCGCCTCGACAACGTCGAGCAGCGAGATCTGGCTCATGGGCTTCGCGAGGCGGTAGCCGCCGTCGACGCCGCGCGTCGACTTCAGCAATCCCTGGTTGACCAGAGTGCGGAGGACTTGGAGCAAGAACCGCTCAGGCATGTTCCCCAGCTTGGCCAACTGGCTGCAGGGAATCGGCGGAGCGCTCGTCGAGTCGCTCAGTTGAATGGCGGCGAGTAAACCATACGTAGCAGCGCGTGAAATTCTCAAGTGTCTCTCTCCTGTTCCAGTTCAGTCACAATTCGTCACGGCAAGATGGCCCACAGCGAAACAGCGATGGACGATCCGGACTATGCACACCTTGTACCGCGATTGCCGCCTCTCGAACTCTCATTGTATACAGCATGAGTGAAGTTACATTCCCTCTTGCGGAGATGTAACCCCTAACTGCGGCAATCCGAAGTGGCGTTCAGGAAATCAACGCGGTAGGGATTCGCCCATCCCACAAATACGCGACATAGTGCGCATCGGATGTGGCATCAGCGCGGCGCAGCGCCGGCGCCATCGCCGCCGGTCGCGGGTCGCCGCAACGACAGCAGCACGATCGCGATCGCGCCGCACACGAGCAGCGCATCGGCCACGTTGAAGTTGGGCCACACATCCCACCGGCCGCGCGGCGGCCACTGGCGCGAGAGCAGTACGAAATCTCGGACCGCATGCACGGGGCCCGGCGGATGGTCGTGGTGATTGAGCGTCGCGGGCAGCGTGCCCCAGTCCAAACCGGGAAGCCCGACGCGGTCGTAAAGATTGCCGAGAACTCCCCCCAAAATGGCTGCCAGCACGATGGTTAACGGCCGGTCGTGCGCCCCCTTACCCACAAAAAGCCAGCCGGGAATCGCGATCGCGGCAACGATCGAGCACGCGGCAAAAAGCCACACGCCGCCCTGCCCCATGCCGAACAAGGCGCCCTCGTTCAAGCTCAACTGAAACCCCGCGTGCCCGGTCCAAACCCACTTCACGTCGCCGGCCCGTAGGTCCGGCTGGGCGAACATCCAGTGCTTGGTCCCCAGGTCGACGGCCAAGCCGATCGCCGCGATGGACCAGAACCACAGATGACGACTCAGCGGAATGCGGCTCGGCGAAATCGCGCGCTCTGGGGACGCTGAGGACATGGTCCGTTGTCCGAGTGGCCCGGCTGGCGATCTCATGTTCGCAAGGACGATCGCGGCGGCAGGGCTTACTCGGCTCCGTTCATGCCCCCGCTCAAGCCGTTGTCCCGCGACTCCGCACACTTGATGCAGACCGGCGTGTAAGGCAGTGCCGTGAGGCGCGTCTTGGCGATCACTCCGCCGCACTCCTCGCACTGGCCGTAGCCGCCCTCTTCCATGCGCTGCAGAGCCATTTCGATCATGCCGAGGCGGTCTTCTTCGTTCGCGAGCAAACTGAGCGTGAATTCCTGCTCGAAGTTGTCGCTGCCCAGCTCGGCCATGTGAATCGGCATGCTCGACTCGGACCCCTCGGACCCGCTCTTCCGCAACGCGGCGGAGGCCATCGAGGTGACATCGCCCCGCAAACGGGCGCGGATGTCGAGCAGCTGATCCCGAAACACCTTCATCTCCGCTTTCTTCATGTTGCTCTCCAGACGCGGCAGCGGCCGCCCGGCGATGCCCGCCGGACGAGACCAAGACTCG
>JANOIK010000579.1:0-10327 GCA_031407585.1 Planctomycetota bacterium
TTGCGGCTGGTGATCGTGCCGCGGCACAAGGAGCGTTTCGACGAAGTGGCGGAGCTGCTCGAGCGGAGCGGCGTCGCGTGGAGTCGCCGCAGCGCGCTGACCGGCGATGCGACTCCGTGGCGGGTGCTCTTGGTCGACACGATCGGCGAACTCGGCGCCTGGTGGGGCACGGCCGCGATCGGCTTCGTCGGCGGCAGCTTTGGCAGCCGCGGCGGGCAGAACATGCTCGAGCCGGCGGCGTACGGCGTCGCGACGTGCTTTGGGCCGAACACGTGGAACTTCCGCGACATCGTGGGGCAGTTGCTCGCCGCCGACGGCGCGATCGTGGTTCGCGATGCGGGCGAGTTCGAGGCGTTCGTGCGGCGTGGGCTTGAGGACGCCGTGTGGGCGAGCGCTCTGGGAGAGCGGGCCGCACGATTGGTTCACTCGCAGGAAGGGGCGACGCGGCGGACTGTGGCGCTGTTGGGTGGGCTTTTGCCGGAAGATATGGCGCGACGAGTTGCGGCGTAGGTCCGGTGGAGCGCGAGTACCAGCTTCTTCCCCCCTCCCTAGCCCTCCCCGCCGAGGGGAGGGGACCGGAGAGTCCTAACTTTTGGCCGACGGCGTTTCCGCCGTCACGTGCACGTGGTCGCCGATGTGCTCGGGGCAGTAGCAGACCTGGCCTTCGCATTTCGTGCAGTAGCGAAACGCCGTCCGTGCCGGGGCGGTGTCGCTGGAGAGGCCGCAGACGCGGCACTCGTGCTTGGGCGGCTTGATCGCCTTCTTGGCCTTGATCGTGAACGACTGACGGCGGCGCACGTGCTTGGCGTCGCGCCAGTGCTCGCGGCCGAAGAACATCAGGTAGTTCACGACGCTCGCCAGCACGAGCATCTGCGTCACGCCGTCGCCGAACGCGAACGAGAATGCATATCCGACCCACGCCAGCAGGGCGAGCCATTTGATCCGCACCGGGATGACGAAGAAGATCATCATGATGAAATCGGGATACAGCCGGGCGAACGCCAGGAAGATCGTTCCGTAGAGGAAGCCGTTGGTGACGTGAAACGAAACGTCGCCGGGTAAAATGGCGTCAGGCGGAAGGTTCCGCTGCATGACGTACCATGCGACAAACGCCGCGCCGACGTTCGCGACATAGCCGGTGAAGAGGAACACGTTGTAACGGAAGTCGCCCCAGTGGAGCTCGAGCGCCGTTCCAAAGGTGTTCAAAATCAGGAAGTAAAAAATGATGAAGAGCGGCACGACGGGGAGAGGCGTGAACAGGAACGTGACAAGGCGCCAGACCTCGCCGTCCAGCACGCGGCCCACGTCGAGTTGAATGCGATCCAGCGAGATGCCGTTTGGCAAGTAGTTGGCGACGTAGAAGAATGCCTGGCCGACGATCAGAATGATCGTGAGGTGCGGAATCGCGAACCGTCCAAAGCGACGATTGAGCCGGTCGAGTAAAGTCAGCGGCATGGCAAGACGGTGGGCGATTGCGGGGCAGGGCAGGGGGCGGCGACGGCAGGGGTCAATTATGAACTGGGATGCGCGGATTGGCCATCGCGCTTGAGTGTGCGGTCGAGATGGGGAATGGGCCGCGGACGAACGCGGATTAATCGGGTTTACGCGGATCAAAGGCAGTGAACGCCAAGGACAAAAAACTTCAGAGACGAGAATCGCAAATCGCCGTTCCAAGTCGCTCATCAAGAGGAGCGATTTAGGGGGGCCGAGTGATGTGCCTTCATTTTCTCAAATCTCCGCATCCGATCCGCGTCCATCCACCAAATCCGCGTTCATCCGCGGCCCATTCCCGATTTCGACGCCGGCACACGATCACGCTCGCTTAGGACACGACCCACGCATCGGCGCACTGTCCCCGTGGTTGCGCCGGGCCTATAATCCAGGCTTCTATGAGCGCCATTGAAATCCGTGGGCTGTCGAAGTCCTACCGCGTCTACCAGAAGCAGGAAGGCCTCGGCGCGTCGCTGCGCGGGCTGTTCCGGCGCGAGCATCGCGACGTGAACGCGGTGCGGGCGATCGACCTCACCGTGGAAAAGGGCGAGTTTGTCGCCTTTCTGGGCCCCAACGGCGCCGGCAAGACCACGACGCTCAAATTGCTCTCAGGCGTCATCACGCCGACCGCCGGCGAGGCGCGCGTGCTGGGGTTCGTTCCCTGGGAGCGCGACAACGAGTACCGGCGCCGCTTCGCGCTGGTGATGGGGCAGAAGAACCAACTGTGGTGGGACCTGCCCGCGCAGGAATCGTTCGCCCTGCACGAAAAAATCTACCGCATCGACCACGCGGCGTTCACCCGCACCAAGGACGAGCTGGTCGACTTGCTGAACGTCGGCAAACTGCTGGGCCGGCCGGTGCGGGAGCTTTCGCTCGGCGAGCGGATGAAGATGGAGCTCATCGCGGCATTGCTGCACTCGCCCGAGGTGCTATTCCTCGACGAGCCGACGATTGGGCTCGACGTGGTGGCGCAGCACAACATCCAGAAGTTCCTCAAGCACTATCAGCAGGTGCGCGGCATCACGATTCTGCTCACCAGCCACTACATGAAGGACGTGGCCGCGCTGTGCCAGCGCGTGGTGATCATCGCCGGGGGGCGGATCGTGTACGACGGCTCGCTGGATGGGATCATCGATCAGTTCAGCACCACGAAGGTGGTGACGCTGGAGTTTGGCGACGAGCGCATGCCGGGCGACCTCTCGGCGCTGGGCGACGTGCTGGAAGTGGCGCCGCCGCGGGTCAAGCTGGCCGTCGATCGCAGCCGCATCGCCGCGACGTTGGCCGGGATGCTGGAGGCCTACGCGATTCAGGACGTGAGCGTCGAGGACCCGCCGCTCGAGGAGGTCATCGCCAGCCTGTTCGCCGCCACCGAGAAGCAGCAGGAGGCGACCGACGCCGAGGCGGAACGCGTGGCGGCGGAGGTGGCCAACGCCTGACGTCCCATGCTCGCGCGCGTGCAACTGTGGTGGATGATCCTGTCGATGTGCGTGGCCGAACGGCTCGCCTATCGCGGGGACTTCGTGCTCGGCACGACCATGCGGTTTCTGCCCATGGTCACGCAGATTTTTCTGTGGACGGCTGTGTTCCAGTCGACTGGCTCGGGCACGATGGCGGGGTTCACGCGGAACGACGTCGTGGCGTACTACTTGCTGACGATGATCGCGCGGGCGTTCTCCAGCATGCCGGGCCTTGCCGGCGGCATCGCGCGGCAGATTCGCGAGGGCGAGATTAAGAAGTTCCTCATCCAGCCGATCGACCTCATCAGCTTCAGCCTGCTGGCGCGGATGGGGCACAAGGCGGTGTATTACGGCGTCGCGATCCTGCCATTCACGGCCGTGTTTTATTTTTGCCGCAGCTACTTCCCAGGTTTCCCGCCGGCGAGCACGTTCGCCGCGTTTCTGCTTTCGCTGGTGCTGGGGTTCTTGCTCGGGTTCTTCTTGGAAATCTGCCTGGGGCTCGCTGGATTCTGGACGCTCGAGATCAGCTCGCTGCTGTTCGTGTACATGCTGTTCAACTTCTTTTTCTCGGGGCACATGTTTCCGCTGGAGTTCGTGCCCGAGCCGTACCGTGCCGTAATAGAACTGATGCCGCTGAAATACTTCGCGTATTTTCCCGCGGCCGTGTTTCTGGAGAAGATTCCCCCGGACCGGCTATGGTTCGAACTGGGCGTCGAAGCCGTGTGGATGATGTTCTTCCTCGTGCTGAGCCGCGTGCTGATGCATCGGGGATTCAAACGGTACAGCGGCTTCGGCGGGTAAGAGTAGGGTGGGTGTCCGCACCCACCGTTAAATCATAAACGCATGGTGGGTGCAGACACCCACCCTACGATATGCAACAGCGACCTCAATATCTCGCCGTCTTCCTGATGTTCGCGCGGAACAGCCTCATCCGCGAGATGATGTTTCGTGCGAACTTCCTGATCGAGCTGGTCTCGAGTCTGTCGTGGTCGCTCATGAACCTGGCGTTCTACACGCTGGTGTACGACCTCATTCGCGGCTCCGGCGGCGCCGAGATCGCCGGGTGGGACAAGTACGAGTTCTTCGTGTTCATCGCCACGACGATCCTGGTCAACGGCATCGTCGAGGCGCTGTTCATGGACAATGCCGAGGAGCTGAGCGAGCTCACCCGCACGGGCGGGCTCGACTTCGCGCTGCTCAAGCCGATCGATACGCAGTTTTTGGTGTCGCTGCGCAAGATCAATTGGTCGTCGCTGGCGAAGCTGATGCTCGCCGTGGGGCTGCTCGCGTACTCGCTGCCGAAGATCGAGGGCATGCAACTGTCCGTGACCGCGGTCGTGCTCTATGGGGTTTACGTGGTGCTTGGCGTCGCGATTCTCTACAGCGTGATGATCGCTCTGGCAGCCACCAGCATTTGGCTGGGGCGGAACCAGTCGCTGTACGATTTCTGGTTCTACCTCACCAATTTCTCGCGCTACCCGATGGAGATTTACGACGGCCCGTGGGGCACGCCGTTGCGGCAGTTGTTCACGTTCGTTGTGCCGATCTTGGTGGTGATCAACGTGCCGGCGGCGATTCTCGCGAAGCCGCTGTTGGCCCAGGGGACCGAGCGGCTGTGGCTCGCGGGCTTCGCCATCGCCGCGACCGCCGCGTGCCTGGCGGTGAGCCGATGGGTATTTCAGCGGGCGCTGTTGAGCTACCGGAGTGCGAGTAGTTAGCGGCGCAAGGCTATCTGGCCTATAATTGTTCGAGGTTCAGCGAAAACGCCGGGAGCGAGTCCATGACGCATATCTTTAACGCAGTTTACGAAGGCGGCGTCCTGCGCCCGTTGGACGATGTTATGATCCCTGACCACCAGGTCGTGCGGGTCGTTGCAGAGTCCGTTGAAGGAAAGCCGCCGGAGTCGTCCGCCCCCGTCGTTGATCCGCTTGCCGATCTAGTGACGGACATGGGAATCGAGGATTTTGCGGAACACTTTGACGACTACCGATTTGGGCGCCGCACCCCATGAAGCCCGTCTTCTTGGACTCGTCAGGGTTGATCGCGACCGTGAATGGCCGCGATTCCCTGCACGGCGAAGCGCAGCGGATATGGCGGGGCCTCTTGACCGATCGCATTCCGCTTGTCACCACGTCTTTGGTCCTGGTGGAGCTCGGCGATGGATTGTCGAAAGTGCGCTATCGCCAATTGGCCGTTAAACTTCGGCAACGCCTGCTGACGTTCGAACCGGCGACGGTCCTTCAAGTCACAGACGCGGACGAAAACGCGGGTTGGCGACTTTTTTCCTCTCGCGACGACAAAGAATGGGGCGTTACCGATTGCATCAGCATGGAAGTGATGCGACGTCTCGGCGTCAGCGAGGTTTTTTCACACGATCGAGATTTTGAGCAAGCAGGCTTTACTTTGCTGCTCAAGTGAGGAGCAACTTTTATGAAGGATGCCCCACTTCGGCTGTTCATGGTTCTCACCGCGTTCGTGGGATCCGGTCACGCGCTCGCCGCGGAGGGCGATTCATTGAGCTACCCCGAAACGCGCCGCACGGATCAGGTGGACGAGTATCACGGCGAGACGGTCGCGGATCCGTATCGCTGGCTCGAGGACGACGCCCGCACGTCGCAGGAGGTCGCCGATTGGATCGCGGCCGAGAACAAGGTGACGCGGGCGTTCCTCGATGCGATCCCGCAACGCGAGGAGTTCCGCAAGCGGCTCTCGGAGCTGTGGAACTACGAGCGGTACTCGGCGCCGTGGAAGATGGGCGGGCGGTATTTTTACTACAAGAACGACGGGCTGCAAAACCAGCCTGTGCTGTATTGGGCCGAGACTTACAAGGGCGAGGGCAAGGTGCTGCTCGACCCCAACGCCTGGGCCGAGGATGGCACGATCGCCCTCGGCCAGGCCGAGGTGAGTGACGACGGCCGGCTGTTGGCGTACGCGCGGCAGGAGGCGGGGTCGGACTGGGTGACGATCCATGTCATGGAGGTCGAGTCGGGCCGCAAGCTCGACGATGAGCTCAAGTGGTCGCGGCACGGCGGCATCGTTTGGAACGACGCGGGCGACGGGTTTTACTACGCGCGCTATCCGCAGCCGCCCGCGGGAGAAGAGTACCAGGCGCTGGCGCTCAACCAGATGCTCTATTTCCACAAGCTGGGGACGCCGCAGGACAATGACACGCTGATCTACCGCGACGCCGAGCACCCCGAGTGGAGCTTCTGGCTCACGCGCACGGACGACGACAAGTATTTGGTGCTGTCGATCGCCCGAAGCACCGATCCGCAGAACAAGGTGCTCGTGCGCGAGGTGGCCGCGAGGGACGCGGCGCCGTGGACGCCGCTGATGGATGACTTCGACAACGAGTGGGGTTTCATCGGCAACGAGGGGTCGATCCTCTTCTTCCTGACTGATCTTGACGCGACGACCAAACGGATCGCGTCGATGGACTTCGCCGCCGGCCGCGCTTCGCTGAAGGAAGTGGTCCCCGCCGATCGGGCCACGCTGGTCAACGCCACGTTTCTCGACGGCAGGCTGATCTGCCAATATCTGGAGGACGTGGCGTCCCGCGTGGCGATGTTCGACGCCGCGGGAAAGCCGGTGGCCGCCGTCGACCTGCCTGGCGTCGGCACGGCCGCCGGGTTCACGGGTGAGCAGACCGACGCGGAGACGTTTTACTCGTTCACCAGCTACACGACGCCGCCGTCGGCGTACCGGTACGATCTCAAGACGGGCGCGAGCGAGGTCATCCGCGAGCCGAAGATCAAGTTCGATCCGTCGCAGTACGAGTCGCACCTGGAGTTCTGCACGAGCAAGGACGGCACGCGCGTGCCTGTGATCGTCACGCATCGCAAGGGACTTAAGCGCGACGGCGCAAATCCGACGCTGCTGTACGCCTACGGCGGGTTCAACATCCCGCTCACGCCGGCGTTTTCGGTGGAGTACGCCGTGTGGATGGACATGGGCGGCGTCGTGGCGGTGGCGAACCTGCGCGGCGGCGGCGAGTACGGCGAAGCGTGGCATGCCGCGGGCAAGAAGGAGAAGAAGCAGAATGTGTTCGACGACTTCATCGCCGCGGCCGAGTGGCTGGTGGTGGAGAAGTACACGTCGAGCGAGAAGCTCGCGATCATGGGCGGGTCGAACGGCGGGCTGCTCGTCGGCGCCGTCATGACGCAGCGGCCCGAACTGTTCGGCGCCGCGCTGCCCGCCGTCGGGGTCCTCGACATGCTGCGGTTCCACAAGTTCACCGCGGGCCTGTTCTGGGTTGACGAGTACGGCTCGGCCGACGACGCGGCGGAATTCAAGACGCTGCGGGCGTACTCGCCGTACCACAACGTGAAGGACGGCGCCCGCTACCCGGCGACGATGATCACGACCGCCGACACCGACGACCGCGTGGTCCCGATGCATAGCTTCAAATTCGGAGCGGCCCTGCAGCACGCGCAGGCGGGCGAGGCGCCGATTCTGTTGCGTATCGAAACGCGCGCCGGGCACGGAGCGGGCACGCCGATCACCAAGCGCATCGACCAGGCCGCCGACCGCTGGGCGTTCCTGTGGAAGGTGCTGGGGATGGAATGAGTCGGTCGCGCGACCACGCCACTAAACTGCGTGAGATACGGCCGTAGGTTCGAGCTCGACGCGCCGCACGTGGAAGCCGCACGACTGCACGTCCTCGATCGCCGAGCGAATTGCCTCTTCCAAAAGCGGTCGCTCACGATGGAACACGATTGTTGCCACGTCACCGATGCTGGCGATCGTTGCGTCGTCGATGATGGCGTATAATCGGTCGGACGCATCGTCGTCGGGAACATCCGATAGGATCAGCGTGAATTCATGTTCTTTCATGATGGCTCTCCCATGTCAGCATGCGTTGGTCCGTGCGGGCACCGATCGACCTGACGGCGCACTTCGCGAGCGTGTTTTTCAGGATTTCGCGGCGTCGACATGATACGGATGCGGCATCCGTCCCGGCTGTGTTCGGCGCACTTCAGGGTTCTCCACAAATGCGCACGGGGGCCTGCTTTGAGCAATGTCCAACCCAGGTCCTCGGCATATTTGATCGACTCGCGAATGTGCTTGTTGAAGTGATCGCTCATTTCATCGGCAGCCAGTAAAGAAATACATCTCGATTATACCACTTCGGTCGGTAAAAGCCTTTCGTCGCAGCGGCTACGCCGTGGACCCAACCACGCGAAGCTCTTTCGGCAGCGGAAACGACACGTTCTCCTCGCGGAGCGTGCGCACCTCGACCTCGGCGTCGAATGTGTCGCGTAGGTAGTCGAGCACATCCTCGACGACCGCCTCGGGGGCGCTCGCGCCCGCGGTGACGAGCACCGCGTCGATGCCCGCGAACCAGGCGGGGTTGATGTCGGCCCGGCCATCGATGAGATGGGCCGGCACGCCGCGTTCGGCGGAGAGCTCCGCGAGGCGCTGACTGTTCGAGCTGTTCTGGCTTCCCAGCACGAGCGTGAGCTGCGCCTCGGGGGCGAGCCGGGCGACCGCTTCCTGCCGGTTCTGCGTCGCATAGCAGATGTCGTCCTTCGGCGGCGACGCGATCCTCGGGAAGCGGGCTTTGAGCCGCTCGATGATACGATTGGCGTCGTCGACGCTCAGCGTGGTCTGCGTGAGATACGCCAGCTTCGACTCGTCGGCGAACTGCAGTCGCGCGACGGCTTCGGGCGACTCGACCAGCAGGATGGCCTCGGGCGCCTCGCCCATCGTGCCGATCACCTCGTCGTGTCCCTCGTGGCCGATGAGCAGGATCGTGTAGCCCTGGCTCGCGTACTTGATCGCCTCGAGGTGCACCTTGGTCACCAGCGGGCACGTGGCGTCGATCGCTCGCAACTGCCGGTCGCGGGCGACGCGGCGGATCTCGGGCGACACGCCGTGGGCGGAGAAGAGCAGGGTGGCGCCGCGGGGGACTTCCGAAAGGTGGTCGACGAACGTCACGCCGAGGGCCCGGAAGTGGTCGACCACGTATTTGTTGTGCACGATTTCGTGGTAGACGAAGATCGGCGGCGGCAGCGTTTTGAGGGCGAGGTGCAGGGCCTCGATCGCCATGTTCACACCTGCGCAGAAGCCGCGCGGACTAGCGAGGATGACTTTCATCGACGGGGGCTCGGGAGGCGGGGGAGGGCGTAGGCAACGACGTCGGCGCGCTTCGAGCAATGATACTTGGCGCGGGCCGAGCCGGACAGGCGAAGGCGTCCCGGGTGGCACGCCCGATGTCCGCGCCGAGCATGGTGAGTTGCCCCGACCACGCCCCGCGGCGGACCTTGGGCGTGCCACCCGGAACCCGCTTATCGCGGCTTACGCGGCCGGTGGTTGCGATGGCGTCGCACACTTACCCGCGGATGTTGCCGCGGCGTGAAGAAGCGGGCGTCGAACTCCACCAGCCGGCGGTCCATCTCTTCGTTGAACCGCAGCAGGGCGCGATCGTTCACCGCCACGGGCGGAAGGCCGGGAAAGGCCCGGGCGGGGGTGGGGAGTTGATCGGACATGCGTGCCTCTGCTCTTCCTGCCGCGGCCACCGGCGCTCTGTTCGACGCCGGTTGCTTACGACTTTGACATTCAGTACGAGAGACACGCTATCGGGGTTCACGGTTCGCGTCGAGCGCCGGCCGCGTTTCGCGGCAACCCGAGAATTAGCGTATCACGGGGGAAGAAGCGCGGGCCGCGGGCGAATGTAACCACCGGTTGAAAAACGAGCCTGGGTGGCGCGCCCAAGTCCGCGCAGGGCGTGGTTGAACCAACAACTGATACACCACGCCCTGCGGAAGACCTTGGGCGTGCCACCCGGGAAAAAACTACTGCATTTCTTCCATTTGCGGTTCCGTGGCTCCGCCAACAGCAGCTCGCCCCATGCCGCGGGCAGCGCCCGACCGCGCGAGCTCCTGGGCGTCGAGCGCGCCGTCGGCGTTCTGGTCGAGCCGATCGAAATTGCCCACCATCCGCGGCGGCGTTTCCTCGCGGCTGAGCGCGCCGTCGCCGTTGCGATCGAACCGATTGAGCAGCTGCCTCACGCCGCGTTGGGCGGCGGCTGGATTACCGCCTTGCCCCGCGGCGCCGCCCGTGCGTTGGGCGCCCGCTTGGAACTCGGCCGCGCTCAGCTTGCCGTCGCCGTTGCGATCGACGCGGCGCATGAGCCGCGCGAACCCCTCGGGCGCCTCGTCCGCGGTGAGCAGCCCGTCGCCGTCGGCGTCCAGCCGAGCGAACAGCTCCGCGGCCTGTGCCGGGTCGGCCATCATCTCCGCGGGGTTGGGGAAGGCGCTCATCTGCTCGAGCGACCGGCGCCGCTCCGCTGGGAGCGCCGCGAGTTCGGCCGCCACGTCGATCCCCAATCTCACGGCGGCGCCCTGGGCCTGAATCCCCAACCGCGGGCCGCCGTCGGC
>JANOIK010000622.1:0-1807 GCA_031407585.1 Planctomycetota bacterium
GTAGCCCGCCTCGAATCGCACGACGGGCGTCTCTGGCCCCTCTGGACTGCAAAGAATGGGCCGCGGGTGAACGCGGATTAGGCGGATCAGAAAAAAATGCCTTCCCTGGCATTCTTCTGGAAATCAGCGCTAAAATCTGTAAAATCCGCGTTCATCCGCGGCCAATTCCCTCTCTCCTCGTACACACTCATGCACGCCCTCTCCAAACTACGACTCCTCGCCGCGACCGCGTTACTCGCATCACCGTGCTTCGCCGACCACGCCGCCCAGATCGATCGACTCGTGCAACCGCTCGTCGACGGCCAGGCCATCGTCGGCTGCGTCGTCGGCGTCATCGACGGCGACGAGCAAGAGGTCCACGCCTACGGCGAGCTCACCCGCGGCGGCGGCCAGAAGCCCGATGGCGCCACGGTCTACGAAATCGGCTCCGTCACCAAAGCCCTCACCGGCACGCTGCTGGCCGACATGGTCGAGCGCGGTGAGGTAAAGCTCGATCAGCCGATCGCCGAGCTGCTCCCCGAGGGCGTGACGGTGGCGCCGTACGAGGACCAGCCGATCACGCTGCTGCATCTCGCCACGCACACCTCCGGCCTGCCGCGCCTGCCCCACAACATGGCGCCGAAAGACCCGCCGAATCCCTACGCCGACTACACGCCCGAGCTCATGTACGAATTCTTGAGTTCGTACAAGCTCCACCGCACTCCGGGGAAGACGTACGAGTACTCCAACTACGGCGCCGGATTGCTCGGCACATTGCTCGCCCGCCGCGCGGGGAAGAGTTACGAAGAGCTCATCATCGAGCGGCTCGCCGCCCCGCTCGGCATGCAGGATACCCGCATCACGCTCACCCCCGACCAGCAGGCTCGCTTCGCGCGGCCGTACAACGTCTCGCTTCAGCCCGACAGGAACTGGGACCAGGACGCCTTCGCCCCCGCCGGCGCCGTTCGATCCACTGCCGACGACATGCTCAAACTGCTCGCCGCCGCGATGAGCGACGCCGACGAACCCGCCCCCGCGCGCACTGCGTCTCGCCGGCGAGCACCGCCACGGCATGCCGGGAGAGATCAACGTCGGCCTCGGTTGGCACATCGGGGGCGACGGCGTCACCCGCTGGCACGACGGGCAAACGGGCGGGTATAGCTCGTTCACCGGTTACGTCCGCGAGCGCCGCCTCGCCGTCATCGTGCTCTCGAACACGGCCACAGATCTCACCACCACGCTCGGCGAAAAGATTCTCCAGTCCCTGCTCGGCATGACCGTCGAGCCCATCCCACTGCGCAAAGAAGTCGCAGTCGACGCCGCGATCCTCGAAAGCTACGTGGGCGTCTACCAACTCGCCCCGACGTTCGCCATCACGATCACGCTCGAGGACGGCCAACTCATGCTGCAGGCCACGGGCCAATCGAAGAACCCGATCTTCGCAGAGTCGCCGACCGAGTTCTATCTCAAAGTCGTCGACGCCCAGGTTTCGTTCGTCGCGGGCGCCAACGGCAAAATCGAAAAGCTCATCCTCCACCAAAACGGCGCGGATGTGCCGGGCGTGCGGATCGAAGAAAAGTAGAGCGCCCACGCCCAAAACATCCGGAATGGCCCGCGGATGAACGCGGATTGGGCAGATAAACGCGGATGGGAAATCGGCGTTTAGCCGCGACGCGGAGCCTGTCCGCAGGCGCAGCGAAGCGCGTTCCCGCAAACCCGCCACCGCGCTCCGCTACGGAGGACCTCCGCGTCGCGGCTAAACATTTTTTTGAATCCGCATAAATCCGCCCAATCCGCGATCCTCCGCGGCCCCACTCCCACCCCTTGA
>JANOIK010000631.1:0-3308 GCA_031407585.1 Planctomycetota bacterium
CTCCAGCGACGGCCGCCTGCTGGCCTACCTCGCCAAGTACGGCGAGGTCCTCAGCCGCACGTTCGTGGGCGACCGCGCGTCCATCCACTGCCGCATCGCCCGCCTCCACCTGGGCCGCCTCCGCGAGACGCCGAACTTGGAGATTCATCCCCACAACCCCGCCGGCCTCACCATCCCGCCGCACGCTGCCGACGACGCGGGCGACGAACCCATCGAAGACGTTGCGTAAGCGGGACGGTAAGCTCTATTGAAATCCTCCGGCCCCCTCCCCCTGGAGGGGAGGGCTGGGGAGAGGGTAGAAGCGGGTACACGCTCACCATACCTGACGCTCGCTCGAGCCACTCCGGACAGATTCAATTCGAGTAGGAGTAAGAGTATGAGTAAGAGTAGGATTTCAACGCATTGGTCCTACTCCTGCTCTTGCTCCTACTCTTACTCGAATTGAACTCTCCGAGCCCCGCTCGTCTCAATGCGTCGCCCCATCCCCAACCTCCGCATCCTCCTCACCGGCGCCTCCAGCGGCCTCGGCCGAGAGCTCGCCCTCGCCCTCGCTCGCCGCGGCGCCAGACTCCTCCTCTCCGCCCGCCGCGAAGACCTCCTCCGCAATCTCACGGGTGAGTGCGCCAAGCTCGGCGGCGCCTGCGACTACGTCCCCGGCGACGTCATCGACCCCGCCATCCGCGCCGCGCTCATCGCCCGCGCAACCGACCTCTGGGGCGCCCTCGACGTCCTCATCAACAACGCCGGCATCAGCGCCCACGGCCCCTTCGCCGCCAGCGACGAGCCCACCTTGCGCCAAATCATGGAGCTCAACTTCTTCGCTGCCACAGAACTCACCAGACTCGCCCTCCCCCTCCTCCGCCAAAACCCCGCCGCGCTTCCCCCAAATCAGAAATCAGAAATTCCAAATCATAAATCAAACTCCCCCCCCGCCATCCTCAACATCGGCTCGATCATCGGCCACCGCGGCCTTCCCTTCAACAGCGAGTACGCCGCCAGCAAGTTCGCCCTCCGCGGCTGGAGCGAATCGCTCCGCGCCGAGCTCGCCGCCGAAAACATTGATGTGCTCCTGGTCAGCCCGGGCACGATCGACACGGAGTTCTTCGACCACCTCGTCGCGAAGCGCACGAAGCTCCCCTGGGCCGGCGCCAAAGGAATCCCCCCCACCGCCGCCGCCGAGCAGATCGTCCACGCCCTCGAGCACAACCGCCGCGAAATCTTCCCCAACTGGCGCGGCCGCGCGATGGTGCTCGCGAACCGCCTCTTCCCCGGCGTCGTCGACCGCGCCGTAAAACGCCTTGCGCTGCCGAAGAATGATCGCTGAGCCGGAATTCCATTGCCTCAGCGAGACACGCGGGCTATCTTCCAAATATGAGCACTGTCGAGGACATCGAGGCCGCCGTCCAAAAACTCACGCCCGCTGAGCGCGCCGCGTTTCGCGCCTGGTTCGCCGAATTCGAGCAGGGGGAGTGGGACCGGCAGATTGAAACCGATGCCGCCGCCGGGCGATTGGACTGGCTGATTGCCGAAGCTCGCTTGAACGTTGCGGAATAATGCTCTCTGGAATCACAACCGCACGGCCTGCCTTTCTGCTATAATCCTTGCATGGCATCAATCGCATTTGACACTCTGAAATTCGCTGACCGCCTCAAGCAAGCTGGAATTCCAGCTGCCCAGGCTGAGGCGGAAGCGCACGCCATTGCTGAGGCCCTTACGACGTCCGATATCGCAACGAAGACTGATCTCCTCGAATTGAAGATCGATATCATCAAATGGATGGTGGGTCTCGCCCTCGCGCAAGTCGGTCTGCTTGTGGGAATTCTTGTGAAGGTTCTCTAGCCTTTCACGCGACGTTCCTACTTGGATGCGGCATCACAGCGCGGAGCGTGGGGTGCAGCGCGCTCGGTTAGAGGTCGAAGCGTCGTCGCCCCTCAATGCCGCGGCGTTTCTCAGCGACGCCAAAGCGCGCCTCCACGAACATAACCAAGTTGGCGTTAGGCGTATGAGCGATCAGGCAACACGCTTCTGGCTAGAGATATTCGTCATAGTCGCGGTGATGATTGCTTCATATCCCGCCGAACGAATGATTGTTGAAAAGCGTTTCTCGATGCGGCGGATGTTCCATCTAGTGACTGCTGTTGCTATCGCGGCGGCAGCCCTCGCCATTAGGTTGAAATATTGGCCGGCATGATGACCCGACAGTCTGAATCAACACGACCGAAGTAGTGGGTAGGCACATGCTCACGCCGCGCCCCGAACAACCCGCCGATATCCGCGCTATCCACGCGCTCCACGCCGCCGCCTTCCCCACCGACGCCGAATCACGCCTCGTCGACCTCCTCCGCGCCGCCGGTCGCTTCCAAGCATCCCTCGTCGCCGACGCCGATGGCTGCATCGTCGGCCACGTCGCCTTCAGCCCCGTGACGACCGGCGCGGGCCACGTCGGCGCCGGCCTCGCGCCGGTTGCCGTCGCCGAGTCGCATCGCCGCCGGGGAATCGCCGCCGAGCTCATCCGTGCCGGCCTCGACAACTGCCGCGCCGCCGGCCTCGGCTGGGCCGTCGTCCTCGGCGAACCGTGTACTACGCTCGCTTCGGCTTCGGTCCGGCCGCCGCCTTCGGTCTCACCGACGAATACGGCGGCGGCGCGTACTTCCAAGTCCTCGAGCTCACCCCCGGCGTCCTCCCCCAAAACGCTGGCCTCATCCGCTACGCCCCCGAGTTCGCCCTCTTCGCGTAACCGTGTTGCCGCAAAGCGACCGCCGCCTCCGCTCCTCTCCCCCCTCTGCGTCTCCGCGTCTCTGCGCGACTCCCAAACAACAATTTCTTGAAATCCGAACGCGCCCCCCTAGAAATAGTGCCACGCCCCATGCTATCATGAACTACTGTACAAACGATCCAATCGAATGCGCGCCATAACGCCGCCAAGAGCGGACAATCCACCCCAAAGCGGACAGTATGAGACCAAAAGCAGACACAATAACTCCCCAAGCGGACACTTCCGCAGGGACGCCACAATCGTCCCCGTCCCGAAAAACGCCGAGTACACCCTACCCGCAATCCCGCCAAAACCTCAGTTCACCCCCTCAGAAAAAATAATTCTGTCCGCCGCGGACACATAAAAAACTGTCGGAGCCGCCCATGTCACCCAATCTCGACATTCTCTACGAAGACGGCCCCGTGCTCGTCCTCAACAAGCCCGCCGGCGTCCTCACCCAGGCGCCGCGCGGCATCGACAGCCTCGAGATTTGGGTGAAGGACTACTACCGCCGCAGCGAAGGCAAGCCCGCCGACGCCGAGATGTACCTCGG
>JANOIK010000650.1:0-2656 GCA_031407585.1 Planctomycetota bacterium
CCGAGGTAACAGGCGTCTCACGCGCTTGCAGAACTTCAAGCCATAGGCGTCAGCCGCCGTCGCGTTCGCTGGGCTTCTTGCCCGGCTCCGGCGGCATCGTACATTATCTGGTCGATCATTTCCCCCAAACCATCTACACGCTACCGCCGGAGCCGGGCAAGAAGCCCAGCGAACGCGACGGCGGCTGACGCCTATGGCTTGAAGTTCTGCAAGCGCGTGAGACGCCTGTTACCTCGGGGTGACAAGGCCCCTACGCCGCGAACTGTCTTGTGCCGCAAGCCCCGCGTGTGCTATTTCCCTGGGAAACTGCCCGCGGATCGCGGTCGCCACTTTCCGCCTACGGTGTTCAATCCTTAGCAGAATTGACGCCTCGGCGCCCGACCCAACCAATTCCCAACTCGTAAAACTTACATAAGCACTTCACTCGCCGCCGTCCGATCGCGGCGAGCACATAGAGACAAGGACTCGAACGCCAATCATGGCCACTATTGCCCCGCCGAAACCTGTTAACACTCTCGAAGAAGCCACCATCCGTTTCTGCGGCGACTCGGGCGACGGCATGCAGCTCGTCGGCGGTCAGTTCACCAACACCTCCGCCCTCGCCGGCAACGACATCGCCACGTTCCCCGACTTCCCCGCCGAGATTCGCGCCCCGCGCGGAACCAAGGCCGGCGTGTCTGGCTTTCAGTTGCAGTTCTCGAGCGTCGACATCTTTACGCCCGGCGATACGGTCGATTGCCTCGTCGCGATGAACCCGGCGGCGCTCGCAACCAACCTGATGGACCTCCGCGACGGCGGCATCCTGATTGTCAACAAGGACGCCTTCGACAAGAAGGGCCTCGAGCTCGCCGGCTACAAAGCCAACCCGCTGGAAGACGGTAGCCTGGAGAAGAAGTACAGTTTGCACACGGTCGAGATGACCAAGATTAACCGCCTGGCCGTCGAGCCGTTCGGCCTGACGCAAAAGGAAGCGGACATGTGCCGCAACTTTTTCGCGATGGGCCTGGTGTTTTGGCTCTACGACCGCTCGCTCGAGCCGACCCTCCGGTTCATCGAGCAGAAAATGGCGAAGACCAAGCCGGCGCTCGCCCAAGCCAACACCGCCACGCTGAAGGCCGGATACAACTACGGCGAGACCGTCGAAGGCATCGCCACCCAGTACCAGGTGCCCCCCGCGCGGCTCACGCCGGGAACCTACCGCAGCATGATGGGCAACATGGCCACGGCCTACGGCCTGGTCGCCGCGGCCCGGCTGTCCAAGAAGCGGCTGTTCCTCGGCGCCTACCCCATCACCCCGGCGAGCGACATTCTCCACTACCTCTCGGGCTTCAAGAATTTCGACGTCCTCACCTTCCAGGCTGAGGACGAGATCGCGGCCATGACCAGCACCATCGGCGCCGCCTTCGCCGGCGAGATGGCCGTCACGGCCTCCAGCGGCCCGGGCATCGCCCTGAAGGCCGAAGGCATGGGCTTGGCCGTGATGACCGAGCTGCCGATGCTCATCATCAACGTGCAGCGCGGCGGTCCCTCGACCGGCCTGCCGACCAAGACCGAGCAAGCCGACCTGCTGCAGGCCCTGTGCGGCCGCAACGGCGAGTGCCCCATGCCGGTGATCGCCGCCAGCACTCCGTCGGACTGCTTCGACGTCGTGCTCGAGGCGTGGCGGATCGCCGTGCGGCACATGACGCCCGTGATGATCCTGACCGACGGCTACATCGCCAACGGCTCCGAGCCGTGGCGGATTCCGAAGGCGAGCGAGCTGACGCCCGTCGAGGTGACGCATCCCGCGGGACACGAGAACGGCGAAGCCGAGGCCAATCCGTTCATGCCGTACGCCCGCGACGAGAAGCTAGCCCGCCCGTGGGCCGTGCCGGGCACCCCGGGCCTGATGCACCGCATCGGCGGCCTCGAGAAGCAGGACATCACCGGCAACGTCAACTACGACGCCGACAATCACGAGCATATGGTCCACACGCGCGCTCGCAAGGTCGCGCTCATCGCCGACGACATCCCGCCGCAGAAGGTCGACGGCCCCGAGACGGGCGACCTGCTCGTCCTGAGCTGGGGCGGCACCTACGGCGCCTGCGCCACGGCCGTGCATAAGATTCAATCGATGGGCAAGAGCGTCGCCCACTGCCACCTCCGCTACCTGAACCCGCTGCCCAAGGATCTGGGCGACATCCTGAAGCGCTACAAGCAGGTGCTGATCCCCGAGCTCAACCTCGGCCAGCTCCGCCTGCTCATTCGCGCTACATACCTGATCGACGCCATCGGCCAGAACAAAGTCCAGGGCAAGCCCTTCAGCGTCGTCGAAATCGTCGAGAAAATCCAAAGCCTTTTGAAGTGAGAAAGAATGGCACGCGGATGAACGCGGATTCAACGGATTTTCGCCGATCTGATTTCGATTCATCAGTCAACGCAGTCATTCGCATTCTCAGATAAATCAAACAATACAATTCCCGATCCGCGATCATCCGTTTAATCCGCGTTCATCCGCGGCCAATTCTTCGAAGCAAAAACCATGAGCATCGAAACTCCACTCCCCGTTCTCAAGCCCGCCGATTTCGCCAGCGACCAAGACGTCCGCTGGTGCCCCGGCTGCGGCGACTACTCCATTCTCGCGCAGATGAAGAAGGTGCTGCCGACCCTCGGCGTG
>JANOIK010000656.1:0-2867 GCA_031407585.1 Planctomycetota bacterium
GACCGTGGGCGATCGATTTCAAACAAGTCATGAGTTGCCTCTTCACCGATGAGCGAGCCACCGGGCGCGCAGCGGCGCTCCGGAGGGCCGCGAGTGTGCCCCGAATACTTCTATGATCCTCTGGATCGAGCAAGACTGTCAACGAATTTCCTGGGTTTGGACTAAGTACGCCAATGGGCCGGTGAGCAGAAGTGACATAATCGGAGCGTTAAAGCCTGTGTTTGCCGGACGAACGGGGTGAATTTTGTACGCCTCGACAGGGGGGCCCCATGATATGCGCCATAATTCGTCGACTTTTGCACGGTCCGGGTCGCCGTCGGCACGGTATTTCTCGAGGCGCGGCGGTTTCCGCACGTCCATAATTCAACGAATTAGCGCTTTTTGAGGTCGCTCGAGGACGCGTCCAGGCCGCGTTAAGTCTTTGCGACATCGTGGGTTAGGGACGGGAACTTCGGATTGCAAAATTCAAGGTCGCTGGCAGGCAGTCGCTCAGGGTTTTACGCAGGCGTGTTTATACGCGTGTTCATTATATGAACATCTGTGTCATAAGTCAAGGGGCGCCGGCAGATTCCCACGCCAGATGGTATTGCGCCGTTGAGGCA
The DNA here is from genome assembly GCA_031407585.1 of Planctomycetota bacterium. Lineage (GTDB taxonomy): Bacteria > Planctomycetota > Planctomycetia > Pirellulales > Lacipirellulaceae > Lacipirellula. The sequence continues at coordinate 603 of JANOIK010000656.1, forward strand.
CATGTCTTGATTTAAAACTCCGTGTTCTCCGTGCCTCCGTGGTTAATCTCCTATTCAATGCGGCGGTGGAGCCGGATCGTGTTTTCGATGTTGGTGTCGAGGCCCGGGAGGAATGCCGCGGGTCGTGAGCGATCGATGATGTAGAAGCCTCGCATGCGGCGCACGTCGCCGTCTTCGAGGCCGTCTTCCTTCGCGTACGCGTAGCCGTCGGGATAGACGCGCTCGTAGAGATCATCAAGCGGCTGACCGGTTAAGTTGCCATTCGCCGTTGCAAAATCCGACTTCGACGGCGCCGGCTCGACTTCGAAGAAGCCGATGGTGATCCAGACGGCGTAGACGTTCGACTGCGTGGAGACGAGGTTGTTGAGCCGCGTCATCGGCGCGTAGCGGAAGAAGGAGTGTTGATAGGGATTCATGTACTCAATATCACCCGGGTCGTCGGTCCCCGCGTCAAAGAGCCTCTCGTCGACCACCTGATTGGCCTCGTCGTCGTCGCTACGAAATATCGAGCACTCGATGCCTTGCGGCTCGTTTTGCTGATTGCGTTGCACCATGTTCAGCAGCGGGACTAGCGTCGCCGCGTCTGGCGATCGGAACGGATTGACGAACGCGGTTGGGTAGTTGGGATCAAGTGACAGCATATCGTCGCCTGAGTCGTGCCCGCGGCGTGATTCATAGAAATCGTCCCACTCGGGTCCGGGGTGCACGTCGTCGTCGCCTTCGGGATCAATGTCGCCAGCGTCTTGCTCCTCGCCGTGAAACAAGCCGCCGTAAACCGCGGGGCTGAACACGGTGTTGAGATTGATGCGTCCTGGCTCACGGAAGCTGGAGACGTTGTTGAACGGTGCACGGAACGCCGCGCGCGGATCGTCCGTCTGGATGGTCGCGGGAATAGCCGGGTTGGCCAGCGTCGCGTTCATGCGCGGATTGAGCCACGTGGTCGCGCCAGTAAAGAGAGACGGCGTTTGCACGTACTCAAGCATCCGGTACAAGTGCGACGGCTGGTCGTTAAGTGGATTATCCAACTGTGGCTCCCGATCGTAGAAAAAGTTCTCCAGGTGATGGAATTCGCGGTTTGTAACCAAACGTGGATCTAGCGTGGGATCGTAAAAACGAGGGGTCACATACATGTTTTCGTTGATCTCTTCACCGTTTTCTGGCTTTTCGGGCAACGTGAAATTGGTCAATAGTTGCGACGACTTCATCCGCGGAACGAGCAGTAGCTCGTTAGCGCTGGCGTACGGGCGATTGTTCCACGCGAGCCAGGGGAACGGATCGTCGGGCCGGACCTGCTTGCTCGCTATGTTGGGGGCGTTGTTGTCCATGAAGGGACGATTCACGAAACCCAGCGAGCAGGCGGGAATGAAGTTGAGCGAGTAATTCTGCTCGCCCGGGTTGGGCTCGGGTCGGCTGACAGCGGCGCGTGTGATGTCGGTGCGCACGGTCGCCTCGCGATCGCGGGGCTGCACGGTCCACAGGTTGTAGTCGGGATCGCCCTGGGCGTTGCCACCGCCGCCTAACACAGGGCCGCGGTAACCGCGCTCCATGCTCGAGAAGGCGATGCGGGCCGCGTCATTGTCGTCTTTGGGCGGAACCGGCGCATTGTTGTCTTCCGACTCCGGCGGCGTGGTCTCGGATTCCGACGGCCGCAGCCGGCCGCTGAAAACTGTGAGATTGACGCTCGCGCGGTCGACCGTGCGATACGGATTAGTCACGCGATTGTACGGTAGCGAGGGATTGGCAAGCCGCTGCAAAAAGATTTGCCGGTAGTTAAAATGTGGTCCCAGCTTCGAAAGCTCTGGATCGGCGTTGTCCAGCGGGATGTCGATCGCCTTTGGTGTGTGAAAGTCGCCGCCGGCAGCGTAGAAACCTTCCTCGTTTGGCTCACGGTATCCGTCGTCCATCTCTTGGTTGCGCACGAATTGGACGTTGCCGAAGCGGCGCGGATATCCGGTGGGCGGCTCCGAAATCGTCAGGCGGCGCGGCATGTTGATGACCGCGACGTCCGTCACGAAGTCGGTGCCGAGATTCGTCGCCGGAGGATCAACCAATTGCGGGAAGCCCGGCTCGTCCGCAACAGCTCGCAGTTCGGTAGGCGGCGCCATCGGAACGATGGGTAAGCTATCGAGGTGCGGCACCTTCAGCTGGGCAATCGCACCGGCGACGCCGTTGTCGTGATCGACAAGCCGAACCGCGTGGACGAGCGCACGATAGAAGGCGAGCTCGGGATGCCGTTGTGGTCGGACGGCGGCCGCGCCACCGGGC
>JANOIK010000660.1:0-2373 GCA_031407585.1 Planctomycetota bacterium
ACGCCGCCGCTGCTGGCGGTAATGACCACACGGATGGCGTTGGCGTTCACGGCGGTGAACGAGTGGAGCCGGGAAGGGCCAATGACGGTGCCCGTGAAGCGAGTCGTCCAAGTGGAGCCCTGCAGCGTGTCGATTCGATGCGCCGTGACGCGGTTTCCAGACTCGCGCAACCGAACCTTGTACACGAACTTGGACGCGGGAAATGTCATCGTCAGGGTGCCGGTGGCGGCGGTCGACTCCCAGCGCGTGAGGGCGTCGCCGTCTTTGGCCATGGCGGCCGTGCGACCCGCGGCTTGGCTCGAGGCGCTGGCCGTGGCCGTCAGCGACAGATTCGGTCCTGCCTCGAACGCGCCGATGTCGCGAAGGCTTCCGGCACCGACGCCGTCATCGCCGTTCTGCGGTCGCGTAACCCCGCGCTGATCCACGGTGGTGGTGTCGGCGCTAGACGGAATCACATCTACCGCTCGGCCACCGATGAGCGGAACAGTGAGCGTCGGCCCACCCACGTTCTGCAACGGACCCAGCAACGGATCGAAGCCCAGGATGTTGTTCATGCTGCCCGGAAACCTCGAGTCAAGCCCGGCCCCGTCTTTGATCAGATTGTGCGATACGGGCAGGAGGCCTGCGTCCCGAATGAAGGACCAGTCCTTCGACAGCGAAGTGCCGGCCGTGGTGCCCTGATTGTTGGCGACGAGGTTGAAGGCGACGATCGGGTTGCTGAACGCAACGCGAACTCCGCCGCCCAGTCCGTTGGCAACGTTGGACACGATGGTCAAGTGTTCCATTCGGATTTCGCCACCGTCGTGATAGATGCCGCCGCCCTGGCCGGCCTGGCCTTGGTTGCCTGCACTGTTGCCGCTGAACGTGCAGTTGAGGTAGGCCTCTTGCCCCGAACTGAAGATCCCGCCGCCGTGAAAAATGGCTCGATTGCCGGAGAACAGCGTGCGGTTGAAGGTGCCGTTGACGTTCGTGCCGTCCGCATCCAGGGTCACCCCGCCGCCGAAGGTGCCGTCGTTGTTTTCGATCGTGCTCTCGGTCACGACGAAGATCGAGCCGCTACCGTTCAAAAACGTGCTGTGGATGCCGCCGCCGTCGCCTAAAGCCTCGTTGCTGCTGATCTTGCTTCTGAAAATACTGGCTCGGCCGACCAGAGATATACCGCCGCCGTCGCCGTTGGCGAGGTTGGAGCGCACCGAGGAGTCACTCACGCTGAATTGCACGAGCTCCGTAAGATCGCCGTCGTAGACCAGGTTGATCCCTCCGCCCGAGTTTGGAGTGTCATTGAATTCGATGGTGCTGCTGCTGATCTCGGTCCGCGCGTTGGGAGAGGTCGCGCGCACACGAATGCCGCTGTTGCCGTTGTTCAAGAAGGAGCTGCCCACGACGCCGAGGTCAGAGTTGACGTTGGACAGGCCAGCTCCGACGCAGTTTTCGATGGTGGTGAAGGACACCGAGCCGCTCGATCGGTTGTTGACGAGGTTCGTCGGGCTCTCCAGGCGAAAGCCGATGTTGAACGCCGCCACGCGCGCATTGATCAATACGCCGGAGGCCCGCGACCCGTCCACGAACACCCCTTCACCCGTATTCGAGCCGTTCAACCTGAGGTCGCGCAAGACGAGTTCCGGGTTCGCCGCTGCACCCACCACCCTGAACGCGCGCGCGCTGCTATTGAGGGTGGTGAGCGTCGCGCCAGCGCCCTGAATCGTCACTGAGGCCGTGATCGTGAGCGCAGCTGGGATGTTGAACGTGCCGGACGCCACGGCGATCAAGATCCGGGTTTGTCCGTCGTTGACGCGGGTACAGCCGGTTTGCGGCGGCTGCGCGGGATTCATGGCGGTCGCGACGGCTTCGGTCACCGTGCAGGCGCCATTGGCCAGCACATCGATGCGAGTGGCGTGCGCCTGCCGCGGAGCGGTGACAACGGCTAGCCCGGCGAGAAATGCCATCAAGATCGCTAAATTGAAGCGAAAAAGAACGGCTCGAAGCGCAGCTGCAAACAGAAATCGGCTCATGACGGACCTCACGCGGTTGGGTAGCGCGTGGGACCCTACGCCGAACCCTCACGGCGAATCTTGTACGTTTGTGCACAAAGAACAGGCCCCATGCGCCCGTGCCGTTATCGCACGCCATCGCGTTGCTCCCTCAAGAACGGCCTATCGATCTGTTCGGCGAGAAGCTCGATGTCTCCAGTCGTGACGCCGTTCTCGGCGAAGTGAGGTCGCCAACCGTCGACGACCGTGGCAACCCTTTGGACTTCCTCGCGCGCTCGAGCGAGCTTCAATGAAAACTGGTTGCACAGCGACAAGGCATTATCGATCGTCGAATCCGCTTCGCTCACGCCCACGCGCATTTGCTGGTAGCCGAGCGCTTGCC
>JANOIK010000661.1:0-2283 GCA_031407585.1 Planctomycetota bacterium
GCGAGGGTTTCTGCGGCCGTGGGATGCGCGACCGTGACGGCGACATGCAGCGGCAGCGCGACGCCGTCGCTGCGATACGTGTCGCCGGGCGTTTCGATTCCAAACCGGGCCGTGCGGAACGCGAGCGCGGCGGCGCGCATCGTCGCGGTGTCGCGGTCGTCCAGCACGATCGTGGGAATCGACCGCAAGTGCGCGGCCGCGTCCGGCGGAAGATGCGGCAGCGGATCGGCGGCGATGATCAGCGCCGCATCGACCTCGCCCCGCGCGAGCAGTTGCGCCGCCATCGCTTCCTCCGGCAGGTAACGCGGATAGCCCCGCGCGAAGCTGACCGCCGCGGGGAATCCCGTTTGCCACGTGAGCACCTGCGCGGCGCCCACCGCGTTGAACGCCCCGCCCAACGGCAGCGCCGCCGCCCGCGTGTGCCGGTGCAGATCTCGCATGAGCAGCGTAATCGCTTGCGTCTTCGCGACCCCCATGCCTGCCGCGTCGTCCACGCCATCCCCATAAAACACCGTGGCGTAGCGCGCCGCGACGAGTTGCTCCGCAAGCCGCCGCAGCGCCGGCGGCGCGTCGACGTCGATTTCTCGCACGAGCGCACGCAACGTCCACAACGACGCAAAACCTCCGCCAGCTTCCAACTGTACGAACTCATCGGCCCCATCCGCCGTCGCGGTGCGGCGTGAATCGGCCACGACCACGCGGCGCCCTGCCCCCCTGGCGAATCGCTCGATGTGCCGCGGGTGCGTCGTCGCGGGATCGCACTGCCAATACACAACCAGATCGCCGCGCGTGGCTGCCTCGCCAAGCGTCGCGGTGATCGCGCCCCCTGAGTGCATGGCGGCATGCGACCGGCTAACGCCGCGGTCGTCCGTCGGATCAATGAACGCGCCGATTGCGTCGGCAATTTCCACGGCGAGGCGTTGGGCATCGACGGTCGCACGCTCGAGGCCCATCACCAGCGGCGCTCGCGCCGCACGGAGGAAGCTGGCTGCTTCCTCGACGCCCCCGTTCACGAAGCTGCCAGCTTCGTCCGTCTCCTTCGCATTCAACAAATACCCCGCCGCCAACGAGCACGGCGGCGTAAACGACGCAATCCGGCCAGCCTGGACATGCACGACGAGGTCGTCGCACGTGCAACCGCACGCCGTGCAAACGAAGTCGGAAATCTCGCGCATCGCTGCCATGCGAACTACCGTGTTAAACCACGAAGTCCAAACCAAAAATGGCGACCACCAAGCCCAGCAGCAGATACAAGGCCAGCAGCATCCACCACGCAAAGACCACCGTCGGCGGCGGGTCGAACCAGCCAAAGGTCTGCACGGCAAGCCCCGCGAGCGAGAGCACGCCGAGCGTGATGACGACGGCCTTGGGCCCCACGCTGGTCAGCAGACCGAGCACGACGGCCGCCACCGTCATGGTGATAAACACCTGCTTGATAGAAAACGCGAACCGGAAGTCCGGCCGCGGCGGGCGCTCCTCGATCCACGTGCTCGCGCCCAGCTCCACGGCGTTGGGATTCGCACGATTCGCGGCGTCGAACTCGCGGCGGCGCCGCGCACGCTCGGCCGCTTCGCGGCGTTCCGTGCGCGTCACGTAGAACCAGCCGGCGCCGACGGCCAGCAGCGCCGCGATGAACAACGCCATGCATCCGCTCAGCGAAAGATAGAGTGTGAGCCCGAAGGCCAACAGCGCGGTCAGCATCAGCATGTGCCGCGTCGTGAACTTGAACTCGCGAAGCTTCTCCCACGGGATGTCGTAGTCGTGCGTCTCTGGCTTCTGGTAAAGCTCGTCGACGTCGACCTTCGCGATGGCCTCGTCGACCTTCTGCTGAGCGCGAGATTGCTCGTGCGCAATAATCTCGGGATCGACTGCCTCGAGCTCCAGCTCGAAGTCGTCATCATCCTCAGAAGGCGGCGGGCGGTCGGGCATTGCGGAAGGATTTAAAGGTCGGGACTCAGGGTGTGTAGGTTCCATTGTCGCTGCCGCGTCGCCGCGGAGCAACGCTAGTCGCCCTTGTTCGATGGCAAACGTCGTGCAACCATTTGGTGAGAACCAACGCCGCCTGATCGCACCGGAACACCAAGAGCCAACGCCATGCATGTGATTCTTTCCGCCTTTGGCAGCTACGGAGACGTGCTGCCGATGGTCGGCCTCGGCGCCACGATGCGCCGGCGCGGGCATCGCGTGCAGGTGATCGTGAACCCGTACTTCCGCGCGGTCGTCGAAGACGCCGACCTCGAAATGCTGCCCCTCGGCACGGCCGCGGAGTATCTCGAGCTCACC
>JANOIK010000668.1:0-2273 GCA_031407585.1 Planctomycetota bacterium
TACGAACCGCTGTTCCGCTACGGCATGCGCGACTTCCGCTCGATCGGCCACAAGGCGATCTACGTGGCCAACAGCATGCGCACGCTCGAAACCATCGGCTGGCATCACTCGGAGCCGGTGCTGCGATCGCTCGCGTACGCGTTGCTCATGCACGAGGGCGAGAACCCGCAGAAACGCGACGCCGAAGCGGATCGCCCGTTCCGCCGCAACTCAGAACTGGCCGAGAAGGTGCGCGAGGATTGGCTCGACGGCGCCGCCGATGCCGCCGCGACGACGGCACTGCTCGAAGCGCTGCGGACCGGCTCAAACGACGACGCGTGCGACCAGGTCGTGACTCTGCTCAATCGGGGCGCCGCGCCTCAATCGCTGTGGGATGCGCTGCACCTCGCTGCGGGCGAACTGCTCATGCGGCAACCTGGCATCGTCTCGCTCCATGCGGTGACAACGACGAACGCGCTCCACTACGCTTACCAGGCGAGCGGCGACAACCGCACGCGGTTGCTCGCCCTGCTGCAGAACGCCGCGTTTGTCACAATGTTTCGGGAGGCGATGACCGGCCGGGGGAGGCTCCGCGATGCGAAGATCGACGAACTGGCGCCCGCCGAGGGGCCGACGGGCGTCGATGCGATCTTCGCCGAATTAGGAGAGGATCGAGAAAGCGCCGCCCGGATGACGCTCGCCCATCTGCGCAGCGCGGGCGATGCCAAGCCTTTCATCGACGCGGCCCGCGTGCTGGTGTTCACCAAGGGCGACGACGCCCACGATTACAAATTCAGCTCCGCTGTGCTCGAGGACTATTACAATGTCTCGCCGGGTTTGCGCGATCAGTACCTGGCCGCGAACGTGTTTAACCTTCGCAGCTCTGCGGATTCCGATAACCGATTGGTTCAACGCATCCGGGATGCGATTGCCACATAACGTTGACTTAAAGTTCACGGAGTTGTCCACAGATGATCGCAGATGGGGGAAAGAAGGAACTGAGAAGAGGTAAGAGTCAATCTTTTCAAATCTGCGACAATCCGAATCCTTGTGACTTGTCTCACCAATCTCAATCCATGAAAGGGAAAACGATGAAGCGTTTTTTTGTCACGCTGAGCATCGCTGTGTTGGCGTTGGCCGCGGCGCCGGCTGTTGCTGAGATGCAGCAGGGGAAGCCTGAGCTGAAGTCCGCGGGCCCGCTGGCGTTCAATGCCGAGGGCATCCTGTTTATCGGCGACCCGAAGAGCGCCGCCGTGTTCGCCATCGAGACCGGCGAGACGGCCGGCGATGCGAGCAAGGTTTCCATCAACGTCGAGGGCATCGACGAGAAGGTCGCCGCCGCGCTGGGCACGACGGCCGATGACATCGAGATCAACGACGTCGCCGTGAATCCCGCGAGCGGCACCGTTTACCTGAGCGTGGCCCGTGGCGCCGAGTCGACGCCGGTGGTGCTCAAGGTCGACGGCGCGGGCTCCATCAGCGAATTCTCGCTTGACGATGTGAAATTCTCGAAGGCCGAGTTCTCGAACGCCCCCGAAGACCGCATGGTTGAAGGCCGTCGCGGACGGCAGAACAGCCGCATGGAGTCGATCACCGACCTGTTATTCCTGGACGGCAAGCTGTACGTCGCGGGACTCTCGAACGAGGAGTTCGCTTCGAAGATGCGGAGCATTCCGTATCCGTTCGCCGACGCCGCGACTGACGCCGGCTCGAGCATCGAGATCTTCCACGGCGCGCATGGACAGCTGGAAACGCGATCGCCCGTGCGCACGTTCGCGGCCGTGGAGATCGACGACGCCTCGACGCTGCTGGCCGCCTACACCTGCACGCCGCTAGTGAAAATCCCGACCGACATGCTTCAGCCGGGCGAGAAGGTGCGCGGCGAAACGATTGCCGAGCTGGGCAATCACAATCAGCCGCTCGACATGATCGTTTACCAGAAGGACGGCGCCGGGTTCATCCTGATGGCCAACAGCGCCCGCGGCATGATGAAGATTCCGCTGGCGGGCGTGGAGAGCGCCGAAGCGATTACGGAACGAATCGACGGTAAGGCCGGCGCCGAGTACGAGACGCTCGAAGGCGTTGAGGGCGTCGTGCAGCTCGATCGGCTGAACTACGACAACGCCGTGATGCTGGTTGAGAGCGACGGCGCTCAGAGCCTCAAGACGATGGCCTTGCCGTGAGCGCTTTCGCCGGATTTGAAACTCGAACCTGGCGCCGCGCAAGTGCGCGCCAGTTTTGTTTGACGATTCTCTGCGTCGTCTGCGCGGCAGGGCTCCCTCCCTGCCGCGCGG
>JANOIK010000725.1:0-5348 GCA_031407585.1 Planctomycetota bacterium
CGTCGTCCGACAGCGACAACGCCGACCCGTTGATCGCCGCCGTCAGCTTCACCACAGGCCCGCTCGTGGGATCGATCAGCCGCAGCAACACCGTCTCGGGGTAGTCCTTCCCATCGACCCGCGCCGGCGGCTGCACCGCCAGCAGCGCCCGCACGCGACCCTGCTCGTCGACGATCTCCAAGCTCCGCGCCCGCAACACCGCCGGCGCCTCGGTCGCCTCTTGGGCAACGGCCGGCTGAACCGCATACCGCCCGACAAGCGCCGCGAGCACCACAAGATTGATTGCCGACAACGCGACCGCCGTCTTTTGACCTTTCATCGCTCGTTCTCCGGGAGGTTGAAACCGCGACACGATAGCTGCCGACGAATGTACTAAGAACGGAGCCGCGACAACGTAACGTCCTTGTAACATGAAAGCCACCGGCTCCGCCGGTGGACTCCGATCGGGGTGGCACGCCCCAGGTCCTCCGCAGGTTGCTCGGAACTCGCCGAGGCGTGGTCCGGGGCGGCTCAACCACGCCCGGCGCGGACTTCGGTCGTGCCACACAGCCGAGCGATTTCTGTCGACGGGGTGAAGAGTCCACCGGCAAAGCCGGTGGCTTTTACTCATCACCGCCCTTCCGCGACGCACGCAACCACACCTCGACCTCGTACTCCCCTGTCGGCGCCCCCTCGGCCGAAATCGGCGCCAGCGTCACCTCGCGCTCGTCGCGCTCCATCCCCGGAAACTCCGTCGTCATCACATACCGCCCCGCCGGCGCCACGAACGTCACGCGCCCGCCCTGCGTATAGTGCGGCCCAAACGTTCCCGCCTTCCCCGTGAGCGTAATCTCGCACCCAGGTAATCGCGTCCCCGCCTCGGTGTAGCACTCCACCACCAACAACCCTTCGGACATCGGCGGTTGCAAGTAGTTCTCGTCCGACAGCTCCAGCTCCTTCGTCTCGCCCTCCGCGAGCGAAAACTCCATCGCCGGCGCCGCGTCGCGCGTGTCGTACCGAGTCAAGTAATAATCACCAGCCGGCAATCCCGCGACTTCAAATCTCTTACCGGTCTTCGCCAGCAGCATCGTGCCGATCCGCCGATCTTTGCTCCACAACTTCGGAGCGTAACCCTGGAGCATATCGTCGCGCAGCTCGCCGGTTACTGCCGCTGTCCCTTCCGGCCACTCCAAATCGATCGCCACTCGCGCGCCCCCCGCCGGGACGGTCACGCGCTCGCGCAACGTCACGCGATCCGGCCGCGTACACACCGCCTCGTACTCGCCGGGCAACACATAGTTAAACACGAACAGTTCGTCTGCGCCCGTCCGGGTCGCCGCCATCCCCGCGTCATCGCCGTGCGGCCACACGGGGTGGTACTTCGACAACATCACCCGCGCACTGGCGGCGTCGTCCACGCTCAGACCGCGCACGGCTACCGCCACGTCGGAGGTCCGCGCATCGACGTCGCCCAGATCGCTAGCGTCCGGCTCGATCGTCACCGGCGCCGCCAGGGCCCACTCGTTCCGCCGCCCCGGCGCCGCGAAGTACAAATTCCACTGGCCTGTCGCCGGCCCCCAAAACGCGAACCGCCCCTCCGCGTCGGTCATGGCATACGCTTGGAACATCCCAACGCTCGGCCAGTCGCTCAATTGAATCCGCATCGACGCCATCGGCTTGCCGTTCACCAGCAGCCGCCCCCGCACTGCCTTCTCGCCGCCCAAGTCGAGCACCAGTTCGCCGTCGCCGCGCGGCCGAATCGCATGTCGCACCACGCCGAGCGTGCTCCAGGGATTCTCACGCTCGACCCGGCACAACTCCGCGGGCAAGTGCTGCACTTCGTACTGGCCCGCATCATCCGTCGTCGCGTTGCCGAACTCGCCCATGAGTCGTTGGACATCGTCGTCGCCACGATACCCGTCACGGCAAAAGGAGAGATTCACCCCGCCGAGCGGCCTCCCGGCCTCATCGAACACGCGCCCGCGCACCGTGGCCCCGCGCGGCAGCACGATCGCATCGATCTCATTGGCCCCCGCCGCCACCGTCACCTTGTCGAGCAGCTTGAAGCTGTACGCTGGATGCATGACTCGCAGCATCTCCTCACCGAGCGACATCCGCTCGAGCAGAAAACGTCCCTCGGCGTCGGTGACCGCGCCGAGCGTCTCGGCATCTAACTGCTGCCGACCGTTCGCCAGTAGACCTTGCATCGGAATTACCCGCGCCCCCGCGATCGCCGCCCCTTGCTCGTCCACGACTTGCCCCGCGAGTGTCGCGCCCGTGCTCAGCGCGAGCTCCACCAGTTCGCCATCGTACAGATCCGTGTTAATGTCGCCGCTCCAGGTCGTGCTGAACCCGTCCGCGGAAACCGCCAGCCGATACACGCCCGGCCCCACCGTTTCGATGGAAAACTCGCCCGCCGCGTCGTCGACTTCCCGCCACTCGCCGTCCGGCACGTAGTTCGACCCGCGCAGAGTTCGGATCTTTTCGAGCCGCGCCCGGAACCTCGTCGCCGCCGCGCCGTCCGGCAGCGTCACCCGCCCGCGCAGCATCGGCCGGCCCACCACTTGCAGCTCCACGTCGAGGTCGTCCGACGGCGCCGTCACGCCCCGCAAAGTTTTCTCCTCGATGTCGGGCGAGCTGAACTGCAACTCGTACCGCCCCGGCGGCAGGTCATCGATCCGAAACGCATTCCCGCCCCGACCAATCATCGCCATGCCGTGATGGCCCCCCGCCTCCGCCGACGCCATGACCGTCACGCCCTGCTTCGGCTCCCCGCCCACCAGCCGCACGCGCCCCGCGATCGCCACGGTCGCCTGCGGCGAAGCTTCATTGAGCTTCAACTCCAGCACACCGCCCGCCGACGGCAGCTCGACGTCCGACAGAATCCGGCTCACGCGCGAACCCCCGCCGCTCGGCACGGACAGGCTCACGTGATACCGCCCCGGCGTCACATGCGGCAGCGTGAACGAGCCGTCCGCGCCGATCGTCGATTTTCCGGGCTGAGTCAGAAAATTCCACCATGTCGGCTGGATCGTGATCGCCCACCCCGTTGCGGGTTTGCCGTCCGAGCAGATCGCCGTCCCCCGCACCTCGGCGCCGCGCGCTACGAACAGCGCTCGCATAGTGAGCACCTTCGGATCGCTCGCCGTCACCTCCACCCGTGCGAAGGCGTAGTCGTCGCTCAGCGTCGCCAGATGATAAGGCTCGGCCAACGCCGGCACGCCCACTTCGGCCCAACCCGCCTTGTCCGATTCCGCGCCGTCGTAGTTCAGGCCGGCGGGTCTGTCACTCCCATCAATGCCCACCGGCATTGGCAGCACGCGCACGCCCACCACCGGCGCCCCCGCCTCGTCGAGAACCTGCACGCGAATCATGCACGCCCGCGGCAGCGTAAAATCGCGCTCCATCGGCGTCCCCGCTTTAAGCGCCAGCCGCGGAGCCTTCCGGGTGTGCTGAAAGCCCACCCACCGCTGCGACTCGATGATCAGCCGATACTCGCCCCCCTCCTTGATCGCATCGAATTGATACCGCCCGTCTTTGCCAGACCTCGCCGAGAAGATTTCCGGCCCAAAAAGACTGAGGTCCGCATCCACCACCGGCGCCCCCGTCTCATCGACCAGCCGTCCAAACAGCGACCGCTCCCCCGCGGAATCGGAATCCGCAGCCGGCTGTGCTTGCAACGGCGACGAGCACGCAACAACGAAAAGAAGAACTGCGACGAGCCTGCGCATGACGATTCTCCCAAAGACAAGTGTCTCGCGAGTATACCCGCATCGAGCAGCGAAGCCAAAGTAGTCATCTCGCTCCGCGAGATGCAATCTCGGCCAGTCCATCTCGCGGAGCGAGATGACTACACTAAACAACGGAGCCACGCTCATCCGGATGGCGTGGGACTAGTTGCAGGGTCGCCGCGACCCTTCGTCGCGCAGGCGGTTTTAGCCCCGGCATCTTACCGCTACCGAACGAGCGGCGTCAGGTAATCCGGAAGCTCGACCGCTCGTCGCTCGCGCAGCGCCCGTTCCAAGCTCCGGCGAAACTTTGCCTCGCCGGCATCAGGACCAATGCAACTGTAGACGGCGCCGACCTCCCCCTCCAAGGTGAAAAAGACCTCCTCGACTTCCAACGTCACATCATCGTTAGTTCCAATCCACACCTTCTCGATTTCCGGATGGTCGTCGAGCGCGGTTCGTACCTGCCGCACTTGCACGTAGTAGAGTCCTCGCACCCAGACGACGACGCCGCTCAGCACGCCGACGATCGTCATCACAATAAAAGCCGTGCGGAGGCTGAAACGCCACGGCTCTACGCCGAACTCTCGCCGAGCTTGCGGAGTGAGCAGAAGTCCGAACGGGATGCCCACGACCACGAGCATGAGTCCCCAGACGCCGGCAATCTGCCACGCCATAAGTCTCCAAGACGGGGCTGACAGCCCCATGGAAATCTGGCGAGGGGCGCCGATCACGGAGTAGAGAAGGCAGCAGCCGAAGATGACAATCGCCAACCCGGCAATCCACCGCGTCGCGGTTCGAGTCGTCGCACGATGCTTCCTGAAAGTTGCCGCCCCCCAAAAGAGCAAGACGAAACACGCCGTCTCCCAGGGCGTAAGCATCGCGAACGGCGGCGCCAATCCAAATTCAACCTGGCGAGGGCCGGAGGTCGCGGAATAAATAATCAGGCAGGCGAGAACAACTATCGCCAACCCGACGAACCAGAGCGTCCAAATTCGAGCCGTGGGACTGTGCCTCTTCAGAAACGCCGCGGCCCAGAACAGCAGGACAAACGTGATGTTGAACTCCAGCCGGTCATAAAACATCCACGTCAGCGCCATCCAGCCGACAATTAGCCAGCCGAGGACCTGAAAGTATGTTCCGACGAACTTGCCGATGTCGTTGGGAAGCATCAAATCCATCTCGCTTCGAGCCGCCGAACGACCGACTCAACGCGGCCCATTTTCTAGCAGCCGTCAAGTGCTCGCAAGAGAAATACCATCACAAACTCATCATCACAATAAAACGCCATCTTCGCATGCGCGCGGCACTAGAAATCGGCCGCGCCACTTGATATACTTCCGTACATACACACACGGTTCGAACCAGAGCGACCGTAACTTCACGCCAACAATCGAAAATATCCTCTCTTCATCCGTGAAATCCTCGCAATCCGCGGTCAATTCCCCTCCGTCGCGCCGCACCATGCGTCACCCACCAACAATCGCGCCAGAAATTCCAAAACCCCGTCCCTTTTGTCACCATGTCCAACGTCCATCTCCCACAAACGCCGAGCCTCGCGGTACAATCCACGTGCAAAACTCCGCAATTTTGTCACCATCAATGCGATTCCGCACATAGCGTGCAAAATCGAGCTGCATC
>JANOIK010000842.1:0-6999 GCA_031407585.1 Planctomycetota bacterium
GCAAGCCTACGAAGCGGACGTTCGAGACAATCCAGTTCTATCTGGCCGGCTGGGTCAGCGACGCCGAATTCGACGCCCATCTGGCAAGCTTGAAAAAACTCGACGCCTGACGCTCCCACCCGCCCTACGCTCGGCGGCCGAGGCGGCTCACGCTGCGCCGCACCACCCCCGACGCGAGGCCGTCCCAAGCCAGCCAGACGCCGCCCACTCCCACAACCCAGCCACGCCAGCACGACACATGACGCCGATCAAGACCCGTGCCGAACGGCATTGGGGAGGGCTGGGGAGGGGGGACGAATCGGGTACACGCATCCCATTGGCAGTCCGTGTACCCAGCGCATCACCCCTCCCGATCGCTGCGCGAAAGGCTACCGCGGGTGCGCTCGGGCGACTTCGGGTCGCCCGTGCTCCCCTTGGTCCCGTCCCCCTCAAGGGGAGGGGACCGGAGGAATGTTGATGGCAAATTCCCGCCACGCCGCTCGACCTGCCGAACAACGCCGCGGTGCGCCTCATCGTCCTCCCTGCGGAGGCGCCGCCGAACGTGCCAGCGTCGCGCTGCCACGGCACTCGCAATCTTGAGCCCGCCACGGTATCTTGCCGAAAGTTAGTCCCGCCGCCGGATCTCATGGAGGCATCGCCGTGCTCACGGACGTTCAACTCCCGGCTCATCTGGAACCGTTGCTGCGCTTCGGTGACGACGACACGTTGCGACGCCCGCCAGAAGGTTGGCGCAACTACGTTTCGGAACTCAGCCTCACGGGCGCCGACGCGTCGGCGCTGTTGACGCTCTTGAACCAATGGGTTCGCATTGTGACCGACGCGGACGACGACGAAGGAAAGTTTGAGGCGTCGTGGGCCGCCCCGATACACGCCTGGCGGGCTCTGGGACAGATTGGCGCCGTCGAGGCCGTGGCGCCGATGCTCGCCCAGACGGACTCGCTCGACGAGGTCATGGACGACTGGTCGATGTCCGATTGGCCGCATGTCTTCGGCATGATTGGTCCCGCTGCCGTTGGGCCGCTGCTCGATCACGCCGCCGACGCCAGCCATCGCGAATTTGCTCGGACAGTGGCCATCGACGGCTTGGAGCGGATCATTGAGAGAAACCCCGAGTCTCGGGACGCGGTCGTTGAATCCGTGACCAAGCAACTCGCGCAGCACGAAATTGCGCCGATCGTGAACGCCACCCGTGCGGGACTTCTTGTAAAACTCCATGCCGTCGAAACTGCCGAGGTCATCGAGCGGGCGTTCGCCGCCGATGTGATCGACGAATCGATGTACGGTCACTGGGCGGAAATGCGCGAGCAACTTGGTGTCGCCGGCCTCGGCCTAGCGCCTTTGGAGCGACGTGCACACTGGTGGCCCGTGTACGGTTTGGAAAACCATCGCTTTGATCCGCCACACGACCCCTTTCGACATGACCGTGACCGCCAAAAGGCGAAGCGCGAGAAAGCCAAGCGGAAGGCCGCCGCACAAGCGAAGAAACGCAATCGCCGGGCAAAGTAAGGCGTCTTTCGTTTTAACCCCCGGTTCTTCAAACCGCGGGCTCGGGGTGGCGCCGCCAATGCGCCCCCGGTTTGAAGAACCGGGGGCTAACAGACGACCCCCAATTCGCGTTCGCGGCCGTGGTATCATGATGCGATGAACGTCCGCCGCGATTCGCCTCTCTGGCTCTCCGCTGCAAAAATCCTCTGGGGTTTCTACGCGGTGCTGCTCGTCGTCCTAGCGTTGGGAATGATGATTCCGGATCCCGGGACGATCGCCGCGGCCGCGGTGCTTTTGCTCGCAGCCGGCGGCGTCGCGGCCAGGCGGACGTGGGCGTTCCCTTTGGCGTACGCGCCGCTCGTGCTCTACGCGTTCGACTTCGCGGGTAAGACCTTCGGGCTGTGGTGGCTTTGTGCTTCGCGCTACCTGCCAACATCGCAATTACGCAATCGACTCCACGACAACGTATTGACGTGGCAGCTACTCGACCGCCCGGCGTTCTTCTTCAACTGGTGGGGCGTGCCGCTCACCGTCACCAAGCTGGTCCTCTGCCTCGGGTTGCTCGTGCTCCTCGCGCTGGCCCACCGGCGCCTCGTGCAGAGCGGCGCCGTGGGCAAGCCCATGCCGCCGCGAGTCGGCCGCAATTGGCTGACCATGATCGCCGCGGTCAGCGGGCTCACACTGGCGCTGGCGGGGATTTCGATTGTGATCGCCGCGATCATCGACCCGCCAGGCAAAAGCTCTCCGGGTGGATTCGGCCCCGGGATGCTGGTCTTCTACACTGGCCTATACGCCATCCCCTGGGCGATCCTGGGAGCCGTCGGCCTGACGACGTCGCTCATCCTGCTGAAGCGGAACCGCAGGCGCACGCAGGGCGAGGTGGCGCCCACGCCGGGTGCTCTCGACCTGCCGCCGCCGTAGAGCGGGCCGCTCTTGGCCCCCATCATTTTTTTTGGCGCTGTTCACTAGTCCTGAGCCACGCATTTGTGTAATGTACATATGCTTCAACGCACTGCGGGCGTCCGCATCGCTTGCGGTTTAGCCGCCTTCCCGCCTGAAGCGCTCTTTGACAATTTAATCGACTGAAAAGCCCTCCCAACGTCATCGCGACAACGACTGACGCCGCGAAGCTTTGCGCGCACCGTTGGGTGCGCGGAGTGAGCGTTAGGAGTGTGCGGAGGTCAAAAACGCGGCGCTCCGTTCAAGCTCTCGAATTTGCATAATTCGGTGAATTCTGTCACTGCGGACTCGCGAAATGCCCGGCATTTCCAGGCTTTGCACGAACGGGGACGTCCAAAACCTCTGGATTTTGGAACGCCTCATGAGATTTCCCCAGAACAGTGACAAAATTGCCCCGCGAGTTGTCGAGACTCTCCGGCCACAATTCTCCGACGTGCCCCAGGCGCTTATCATGAAACGGATGACTCACAACGCGCAAGTCAAGCTATGGTCCGCCGCGGCGCTCGCCGTCACTTTCGCGGCGACCGCGTTCATCCTTCGCCTCGAAGGCCGCGTGTGGTTTTGCGAATGCTGGCAGCCGCGGCTGTGGATCGGCGACGCCAACAGCGAGCACACGTCGCAGCACCTGCTCGATCCGTACTCGCTCACGCACCTTGAGCATGGGCTGCTGCTGTTCGTCGCGCTCATTCTGGTGCTGCCCGATCGGGCGCCGAGCAACGATACGGACGGCGTCGCGCGGTCGACGCGACGCCGCGTCCTGCGATTCTGGATTGCAACGCTAGTCGAATGCGGCTGGGAGGTGCTCGAAAACTCCGCGTGGATCATCAACCGCTACCGCGAAGGCACGGCGGCGCTCGGCTACACGGGCGACAGCGTGTGGAACTCCCTGGGCGACGTGCTGTCGTGCGTCGCGGGCTACCTGATCGCCCAGCAACTTGGCTGGCGCCGCACGCTCGCACTGTTCGTGGTGTTCGAGCTGGTGCTCTTGTTTTGGATTCGCGACAACCTGACGCTCAACGTCGTGATGCTCGCGTGGCCCATCGAGGCCATTAAAACCTGGCAGACCGCGGGATAGAATTGAGGGCCAGTTTTGCGACGGCTGCGCCACGCTCACTGCACATTCGAGGCATCATGACGCCCTACCAAACCACCGCGCCCACGCGAGAAGAGATCGACGCCACGACCGGCGCCGTGCTGCTAGAGTTCGGAACCGATTGGTGCGGGCACTGCCAGGCGGCCGCGCCGCATGTGGAAGCGGTGCTGCGGACCGCGCCCGCCGTTCACCACATCAAGGTGGAGGACGGCCCCGGGCGCCCGCTGGGCCGGTCGTTTCGCGTGAAGCTGTGGCCGACGCTCATCGTCTTGCGAGAGGGCGTCGAAACGGCCCGCGTCGTGCGACCGACCTCGGAGCGCGAGGTCGCCGGCGTACTGTCGCAACTCGGCTGATCCGGCGCGGCAGGCCGCGTTACCACACGCAGTCGAGACTCACCATGCCGCCCGTGTAGTACACGTACCCTTCCGAATCGAACGCGTCGGTATCATCCTGCACGAGCGACGCGGCAATCTGGTCGCTCGCGATCGCCACGCCGTCGATGTACAGGAACTGCCCACCGGCGCGCACGCTCCAGCGGTCCGAAAGTTGGTAGGTCGCCCACACGGCGAGGTCGGTGACGAGCGCCGTCTCGCTGCCGAAGCCGCCGCCGCTGGCGACCTGCACGGGCCCGACGAACTGCGAGAAATCGTTGTCGGCCACGTTTCCGTAGACGCCGCCCTTGGCCGAGCCGGTCAATGTCAGCGGCCGAGCGGCAGACTTCCAAAACAGGTAATCGCCGCCTAGCTGACCGCCGTAAAGATGGTTGTTGGTGTTCCAGTCGAGAGCCAGCGAGCCGAGGCCCGTGGTCACGAAGAAGTCGACGGTGTCTTGCAGCTCGATCCAGCGGAAGCCGACGAGCCAGCTGAACCGCTCCGACTGCTGATGACGCCAATTGAACTCGGAGCTGTGCAGCGTCGAGTTGTAGCCGCCGCCGATCCCCGTGATGCCGTTGAGGTCGATGCCGCCCAGGTCGATGTTCGAGAGCCCTGTGAACTCGGCCCGCGGATCCCACTCCAGGGCGCCAAGGTAACGCGCTTCGAGGCTGCCCTTCGCGGTGATGCGGCGGGAGATCGAAAGATCGACGCCCACGGTCGTGCCGATGCTGAAGTCGGTGGCGCGAAGCCCAACGCCCGCGAGCGGTTCGGCAATCACGGACGGCACGGGCTGCGAGCGGCTGAGAACCACGCCGCCGGCGCTGGCCTTCCACAACGGCCCGTTGCCGGCGCCGACGAAAAAACCTCCCACGCCCGCTCCGCAGCCGCAGCCATCGCCACAGTCGCAACCATTGCCTAGGCCAGAGCCGCAGTCAAAGGCGCTGTCGCAGCAGCCACCAACGTTGAACGTCGAGGGGACGACCCCGGAATCGGCGCCGGGAACAACTGATCGAAACAGCTCGGCCTCGGCCCGCGAAATGGGCGCAGCCGGGTTGGTTAGCTCCGTCTCCGCGGAAAGAATCTGGGCCGCGGGATTCGCCAGCGTGAGCGATTGCTCGACGGATGCGGCGCCCGACGCAAGGCCGGTCAATTGAGTGGCAGCGATGGCGCAGAACAAGCGCGCGACGGATTTCATGACAAACGTCCCTGTTAGTTGTGGGCATCGAATAAATCGACGCCGCCGCCCCAACATCCTTGTGGAGGCTAGGTGTTCCATCGGTGGCGGACGCGACCCAGAGTGCGTCAGAAGGATCGATCACCTACAATCAGCAGCAATCGCAGCGTTTGGCCAGCCGGCAGAAGCTACCGAGCCCGCAAATTCCGGCCCGGTCGGCGACCGCCGCGAGCCTCAAGAGCGGTTCGCCTGTCATGAAGGCAATCACCGCTCGACTCCTCAATTCAGGAGAGTACTTATGTTTTCCGTTGGCTCGATGATTTACGCCTGGGACAACCAGCTCGCTTACGCCCGCGCGCTGGTCGATGACCTCACCGACGACCAAATGATCCTTCGCCCCGGCGGCGCCATGAACCACCCGGCATGGATCCTGGGACACATCGGCGCGTACCACGCGATCGTCCTCGACCTGCTGGCCGGGCGCCCCGTGACCGACGCCAAGGACGATCCGCTCTACGGCTTCGCGGGCCATGGTCCGCTCGACGAACTGGCGCCGTACGGCACGAAGCAAGCGATCATCGACCGATTCGCAACGGGGCACGAGCAAGTCGTCCAGGCGCTGCTCGCCGCGACGCCGAGCGACTTCGCGCGCAAGCCGAGCCTCGAGCGCTGGGCCAAGCAGTACCCGACCGTCGAGTTCATGCTGCCCGACTTGATGCTGCACCACGAAAGCCTGCACATCGGCCAAATCAGCATCTGGCGCCGCGCGGCAGGTTTGCCCGCGGCCAAGATCCCGCCGCGCGTCGTTCGGCCCGGCTTAGTTTAGGACTCCCGCATTCGGAACGGATTTACCACAGAGGACACAGAGAGCACAGAGGTCAGAGGAGAAGACAAAGTCTGGATACAATTCATCATCTTGCATTTTCCTCTGTGTCCTCTGTGCACTCTGTGGTGAATCCGCCTTCCCCGAACCTGAGAAGACCCATGCGAAAAACTCTCGGCGTTTGGAAGACCACGATCCTCGGCGGAGTCTTTTTTCTCCTGCCGTTTGCGGTCGTGGTGTTTCTCGTCGGTCAGCTCGCGGCCATCGTGGCGCCGGTTGCCGTCGAGATCAACAATCAGCTTCCCAAGGAATGGCACACGTTCGGCGTGTTCTCGAGCGCTACCGCGCTGGCGATCCTGCTGCTGTTCGCGATGTGCTATCTCGCGGGTCTTGCCGCACGGCGGTCGTTCGCGAATCGCTTTTCGTCAAAGATCGAAAAGACGATCACGCTCTTGTTCCCGCGTTACGCGATCTTAAAAGATCAGATCGCCAGCAATGTCGGCGGCGAGGGGCCGGGGCCGCAGATGAAGCCCGTGCTCGTGCGGCTGGACGATGTGATGCGCATTGGGTTCGAGACGGCTCGCGACGCCGAGGGGCGCGTGACGGTGTACTTACCCGGTTCGCCCGATCCGTGGCAGGGGCACGTTGCGCTCTTCGCGGCGGAGCGCGTCGAGCCGTTGGGCGCGGACTTTGCCGCGGCGGTGACGATGTGTGAAACACTGGGGCGGTTTTCGCCGTCGTCCCCCCGGCCATTGGCCGGGGGCTAAATGGGGGAGGCCGTGAGATGTCGCTGAAGGAAATTCTCGTGCTGGTGTTCGTGGCGGTGATGCTGCTGACCGTGCCGGTCGGCGTTATCTGGGGTATCGTCGACTATGTGAAGAACGGCCGGCGACGCGAGCGACGCGGCGGCAGCAGCGGTGCGGGAATTGGGCCCGCCATGCAAGAGCTCGATCGGCTCGTCGCGCGTCCCTCGGTCGAGTACGTCGTCGAAGCACAAAATCGGGTCGTCCAGTGCGAGGACGACCAAGGCGACCCGCCGGATACCCCCGGTAAGCCCCCGGTTTGAAGAACCGGGGGCTAATGGCGGGCG
>JANOIK010000877.1:0-5374 GCA_031407585.1 Planctomycetota bacterium
GCCCCGCCCATGCGGCGCAGCATCACGATCATCAGCAGCACGAACATGCCCGTGAGCACGAGCACGGGCAAGTAGCTCAGCAGTTGGCTCGGTTGGGCTACGTTGGAGTAGTCGGTGAACTTGTTTCGGGGAAGTAGACTGAGTGCGCGCTGGGCGGCCATGGGGCTCGACTCGACGCGGAACCCAACGCGCTCTTCCTTGCCGAACTTGTTCGCCATAGGGCTGGCCGAGTCGGGCATGAGCTCCCGCTTCTTCGCCAGCACGGTGCCGCTGACCTCGGCGCTGCCGATCTCGATGGCCTCCGGCTTTCGGAGCATCCACTCGACGGGCGGCTTGGCGGCACGGTTCGTGTAGGTAATGACTTCAAGGTCGCTGCCGTCGGCCTGGCTGGTGGCCGCGATAAGCTTCTCGAAGTCGCCCCAGGGGATGGTCAACTTGTCCTGGGCGCTCCACACGGTCATGAGCAAGAGCAGCAACACGCCGAGCCCCAGCATGTACCACAGCAGGTTGTTGGCCTGCGGGGCGGGCTTCTTCTCGGGCGTCTTGGGCTTGGGGGCGTCTTTGGGTTGATCCATGGTCGTGTTCCGAGGTGTGGCGTTCCCCGCAGAACGCGGCCCGCTGAAGCGGGGCCACGCCAGGAGGAGCGTTTCCTTAACCTATGCTAGACTAGCACTTACGCTGCCTCAGCGCGCGCGCTTGCTCAATCATTGCCGCCTTGCCGCCGCCGTCAAGCCTTCGCTAGAATGCGCGGTTCGCCGCGTTGGGGGCGGGCAAAACGGCCCGTTCGTGCGCTCGCCGCACTGCCTTTGTACTACGTTTCGCCCCTCGAAATCGTGCGGAGCAAGGCGGCGCAATTCCGCCGTTTGTAACGGATATGCCCACGACCCCCAAACGCGTTGCGGTTTTCGGCTCGACCGGGAGCATCGGGCGGAGCGCTTTGGACGTGATTGCCGCCAGCGGCGGGGCACTCCAGGCGATTGCTCTCTCGGCCCGCACGAAGCTGGCCGAGCTGGTCGAGCAGGCGCAGCGGTTTCGCCCCAGGTGGGTGATCGCCAGCGACGCCGCCGCCGCCGCGAAGTTCGATTGGAGCGACCTGCCCAAGACGTGCGAGCTGCTGACCGGACCCGACGCGCTGGTCGCGATCGCGGGCCACGCCGACGTCGATGTCCTGCTGGCAGCCATCGTCGGCCGCGCGGGACTCGAAAGCACGTGGGCGGCGCTCGAAAGCAAGAAGACTGTCGCGCTGGCGAATAAAGAGACGCTGGTCATGGCCGGCGACCTGGTCACTCAGTTGGTTCGCAAGACCGGCGCCCAGCTCCTGCCGGTGGACAGCGAGCACAGTGCGTTGTTTCAGTCGCTGAAGGCCGGCCAGCCGCGCGAGGTGCTTCGGCTGATCCTCACCGCCAGCGGCGGGCCGTTCAAACACATGACTCCCGGCGACCTGCAGCAAGTCACGGTCGCCGAGGCCCTGGAGCACCCCACCTGGACGATGGGGCCTAAAATAACCATCGACTCGGCCACGATGATGAACAAGGCGCTCGAGATCATCGAAGCGCGCTGGTTGTTCGGCGTCGAGGCCGCGAAGATCTCCGTCATGATTCACCCCCAGTCGATCGTGCACTCGATGGTCGAGTTCGTCGACGGCTCGGTGGTCGCCCAGATGAGCCCGCCCGATATGAAGTTGCCAATCCAATACGCCCTGCACTACCCCGACCGCGTGGCGGGCGTGGCCGAGCGGCTGGACTGGCGAAAGGCGCTGCGGCTGGATTTCGAACCGCCGGATCGCGAGCGATTCCCGGCGATCGCGCTGGGCGAAGAGGCGGCCCGCGCGGGCGGCACGAGCGGCGCCGTGCTGAACGCCGCCAACGAGGCGGCCGTCGAGGCGTTTCTCGACAGCGAGCTGCATTTCACTGAAATTGTCCCCGCATGCCGCAGCGTGCTCGGACAGCACAATTTTGAACCAACCCCTTCGCTCGATCGACTTCTCGAACTCGATCGCTGGGCGCGGCAGGAGATTTCCCGGTGGGCATGTGCGTAATCGCCTTGATTGATTTGAGCTCGCTCGGCGGAATCCTTTGGAACGCCCTGCAAGTGATCGTCGCGCTCGGCTTCGTGATCTTCGTCCACGAGCTCGGCCACTTCGCCGTCGCGAAAGCGTGCGGCGTGAAGTGCCCCAAGTTCTACGTGGGCTTCGACGTGCCGCTGGGCCGCATGATCAACAAGCTCTTCGGCCGCGAGGGCGACCGCGTGTTCGGCATTCCGATCCCGCGCACCATCGGCCCGCGCGTGCAGATCGGCGAGACCGAGTACGGCATCGGCATCGTGCCCCTGGGCGGTTACGTGCGCATGCTGGGGCAGGACGACGACCCCGCCAACATCGAGCAGCAGCTTAAGGAATCGGAAGTCTCGGGCAACGCCGTCGACTTCAAGGAAGTGGCCGGCCCCGACGGCAAGGTGTACCGCATCGACCGTCGCAGCTACATGGCCAAGAGCGTGCCGCAGCGGATGGCGATCATCAGTGCCGGCGTCACGATGAACATCATCTTCGCGTTCATCTTTGCGGTGATCGCGTACAAAATCGGCGTGCCGTACAACCCGAGCATCGTGTCGCAGACGGGCCCCGGCTCGCCGGCGTGGCAGGCGGGCATCCGCCCGGGCGACGAGGTGGTGAAAATCGCCGATGTCGAGCAGCCGTCGTACGACGACCTGCGCGGCAGCGTGATGCTGGGCGATCTGGAAAATGGCATTCCGTTTCAGATTCGCCGCGGATCGGAAACGCTCGAACTGCAGTTGTTCCCCCGCCAGGGCAGCGGCCTGCCGCGGGTGGGCATCGCGGCGCCCGCGTCGCTCCGCTTGCCGCCCAAGCTGGCGGAGGACTCCCTTTCGGACGTGAACTCCACGCCGCCGCTGGCCGCGGGCGACGAGATCGTGGCGGTTGACGGGACGCCCGTAAGCACCTTCGCCGAGTTCACTTCGATTCTCGTGCGCTCGCCCGAGAAGCCATTGCAGGTGCGGGTGCGGCGTAACGCGAAGCCGCCCGAGAACGACCCCTATGGCGCCCTCGAAGGCGGCGAGTTGGTCGACGTCGTAATCAACCCGCGGCCGATGAAACACCTGGGCCTCGTCATGGAGATGGGCGAGGTCACCGCGGTTCAAGAACACTCGCCCGCGGCCAGCAAGCTCAAGCCGGGCGACGAGATCGAAGCCGTGACGCTCTCTGGCGCCGACGGCGATGGCGAGACCGCGGATTCGTTCGACCCCATGACGCTCCCCGACGACCTGCGCCGCATGGCCGAGAGCGGCGGCGACGTCAAACTCTCCGTGCGCGAGTTCAACACGGCGAACGGCAAACTGCGGGACGCTGAGCCGCTCGAGCTGCCGTTGCGCCGCGTCGAGTGGCTCGAAGGCGCCCTCGGCGGCAGTCCGAACGACCCTGTCGTCGTCACCGCGCTGGGCGTGGCCTACTCGGTGTCGAGCAACGTCGTCCGCGTCGAGCCAGGCAGCCCCGCCGCCAGGGCTGGCCTCGAACCCGGCGACGTCGTGACCAAGGCCGAGTTCATTTACCCCGCGGGGTACGACGAAGCCCTCAAACTCGAGACGCTCCAGTTCAGCAGCGACCCCGAACTGCGGCGAGCCAATTGGCCGGCGTTCATGGCCGCGCTGCAAACCTTGCCGTCCGAAGCGGCGATTGCACTTACCTACACGCGAGACAAAAAATCTAAGACCGTCGCGCTCACGCCCGTGGCGTCCACCGACTATTTCCTGCCAGAGCGCGGCATTCCGTTCATGCTCATCGACCGAATTCGCACCGCCAAAACGTGGAGCGAGGCGGTCGACCGCGGCTGGAACGAAACCGTCGGCGCCCTCGGCATGGTTTACCGCTTCCTGGGCAAGCTCGGCTCGCAAGTGCCGATCACCGGCCTCGGCGGGCCGGTGACCATCTTCAAAGCCGCCGGCGCCACCGCGGCGGAAGGCCCGGGCAAGCTGCTGGTGTTCCTCACGATGCTCAGCGCGAACCTCGCGGTGATCAACTTCCTGCCCATCCCGCTGCTCGACGGCGGGCACATGGTGTTCCTCCTGTGGGAAGGCATCCGCGGCAAGCCCGCGGGCGAGAAGTTCGTGATGACGATGCACACCGCGGGGCTGGTGTTCCTCATCACGCTTATGCTGTTCGTGCTGTCGCTAGATTTTGGGTTGATCCCGCGGAACCTGTAGGCGCCCCGCCGCTTGCGGCTCAGCGCGCAGTCCCTCAAAGCACAACGACGTTGACGTCTGCGCCCGTGGCGAGCTCGTAATCCCCCTCCGGCAGCGCCGCGAGGCAATCGGCGCGAGTCAGCGTCGCGATATCAGCCGACCCCTTCCAGTCCAGCGACTCCACAACGCTGCGCCCGGTGCTCGCATCGTCGCGAACGACCCGACACGGCTGATAAGTCGGTCGCTTCCCCCGATGCCTCACCGCTTCCGCCAGCGTCGCACGCCGCGTCGCGGGCGGCGCGAAGACGACTCCCGCAAGCGCCGCGAGCGCCGGTTCAACGAACAGCACGAACGACACGAACGTGCTCACCGGATTGCCCGGCAAACCAAACACGAGCGTGCGGTTTGCGCCGTCTTCGCGCACACCGAACCACAATGGCTTACCAGGTTTCACGCGCACCTGATGGAACATCTCGACGACGCCGAGCTCGCGAAAGATGCCCGGCGCCAGGTCCTTCACGCCCGCTGAGACGCCGCCCGACACCAGCAGAACGTCGACCGAATCGAGACCGGCGGCGATCTTCGCTCGGAGGTCCGCGGGATCGTCCCGGGCCACGCCGAGATCAACAGCCTCGGCGCCCTCGGCCGTGACCGCGGCCAGCAGCATCGGCCCGTTCGAGTTGCGAATCTGCCCCGGCCCCAGCGCGGCGTCGGCCGCGACGAGCTCGTCGCCCGTCGCGAGAACCCCAACGCGCGGCCGCGCATGCACGAGCGGCTCGGCCTGCCCGATCTCGGCCAGCAGCGCAATATCGAGCGCCGTGACCCGTTTGCCCTTGGCGAGCACTGTCTGCCCCGCATGAAACGATGCCCCGCACCGCAGAATGCACGCCCCAGGCTTGGCAAACTCGGACGGATTCTGAATCGTGTCGTCATCGACCTGCGTGCAGTCTTCCCACTTCACGACCGCATCGGCGCCCGCGGGAATGGGCGCCCCGGTCATCACGCGAATTGTCGTCCCCGCGTCGACTCGCTTCGTCGCCACGGCCCCCGCCGTGACAAGCTCCGTGATTCGTAGCGTGGCCGCGCGGTCGGCGCTTGCCACGGCGAACCCATCAACCACCGCTTTATCGAACGGCGGTGAGTCGACTTGGGTGACCACATCCTCGGCCAGCCGAAGTCC
>JANOIK010000881.1:0-3638 GCA_031407585.1 Planctomycetota bacterium
CGAGCGGATGGACTGGCGCAAGTCGCTGCATTTGGACTTTGAACCGCCGGATCGCGAGCGCTTTCCCGCAATCGGCTTGGGCGAGGACGCGGCGCGCGCGGGCGGCTCCAGCGGCGTCGTGTTGAGCGCGGCCAACGAAGCGGCCGTCGAGGCGTTCCTCGATGGCGAGATCCATTTCACTGAAATCGTCCCCGCGTGTCGCAGCGTGCTCGGGACGCACCATTTTGAACCCACCCCATCGCTCGATCGATTGTTGCAACTCGATCGCTGGGCGCGGCAGGAGATTTCCCGGTGGACATGTGCGTAATCGCGGCGTTGGACCTGACCTCTCTCGGCAGCACTTTGTGGGTTATCCTGCAGGTGATTGTCGGGCTGGGCTTCGTCATTTTCGTGCACGAGCTGGGCCATTTCGCCGTCGCCAAGGCGTGCGGGGTGAAGTGCCCGAAGTTCTACGTGGGCTTCGACGTCCCGCTGGGCCGGATGATCAATAAGCTCTTCGGCCGCGAGGGCGATCGGGTCTTCGGCATTCCGATCCCGCGGACGATCGGCCCGCGCGTGCAAATCGGCGAGACCGAATACGGCATCGGCATCCTACCGCTCGGCGGGTACGTGCGCATGCTGGGGCAGGACGACGACCCGGCTAACGTCGAGCAACAGCTCAAGGAGTCGGAAGTCGCGGGCAACGCGGTCGACGCGAAAGAGGTCCTGGGCCCGGACGGCAAGGTCTACCGCATCGACCGCCGCAGCTACATGGCCAAGAGCGTGCCGCAGCGCATGGCGATCATCTCCGCCGGCGTGACGATGAACATCATCTTCGCGTTCATCTTTGCGGTGATCGCGTACAAGATCGGCGTGCCGTACAACCCGAGCATCGTGTCGCAGACCGGTCCCGGCTCGCCGGCGTGGCAGGCCGGCATCCGTCCGGGCGACGAGGTGGTGAAGATTGCCGACGTCGAGCAGCCGTCGTACGACGACCTGCGTGGCAGCGTGATGCTGGGCGATCTGGAAAATGGCATTCCGTTTCAGATTCGCCGCGGGTCGGAGACGCTCGACCTGCAGTTGTTTCCCCGCCAGGGCAGCGGCCTGCCGCGGGTGGGCATCGGGCAGCCCGCTTCGCTGCGATTGCCCAGCGAACTGCCGCCGCGCCTTCTCGAGTTCGTGAAGTCGAGCGCTCCGCTGATGGCGGGCGACGAAATCGTGGCCGTCGATGGGGAAGCTGTGACGAGTTACGCCGAGTACTCCGCCGTTCTGACCCGGGCGCCGGAGAAGCCCGTCGTCATTCGCGTTCGGCGCGGCGGGAAGCCGCCGGCCGATGATGCCTTCGGACCGCTTTCGGGCGGCGAGATGGTGGACATCACCGTCAACCCGCGCCCCGTCAAAGCTCTCGGGCTCGTGATGGAAATGGGCCCGGTCACGGCCGTGCAGGTCGACTCTCCCGCCGCAGGAAAAATCAAACCTGGCGATCAGATTGAAGCATTGGCCAAAGCCGGCGAGGACGGCGAGTTGGCGTTCGATCCTGTGACGCTGCCCGACGACCTTCGCCGCATGGCCGAGGACGGCGGCGACGTGGAGCTCACGCTACGACGCAAGTCCACGGCGGACGGCAAGCTGCAAGATGCCGAGTCGCTCTCATTGCCGCTGCGCCGCGTTGAATGGGCCGAAGGGTCGCTGGGCGGCAACGAGAACGACCCCATCGTGACCACCGCACTGGGCGTCGCCTACGCCGTGTCGAGCGTGGTCGATCGCGTCGAGCCGGGCAGCCCCGCCGAGAAGGCCGGACTCAAATCCGGCGACGTCGTGACCAATGCCGAGTTCGTTTACCCCGAAGACTTCGACGACGACCTCAAGCTCGACCCGGTGGTTTTCAGAAATGATGAGGGCGAGCCGCAGCCCAACTGGCCCGCGCTCGTCGCGTCCCTCCAACTGCTTCCCGAATCCGCTCAAGTGAAGCTGACGTACCATCGCGGCAAGGAGGAACAGACGGCGATGCTGACTCCCGCGGCGTCCACGACGTATTTCACGGCGGAGCACGGGCTGTACATGTTCGTCTTCGATCCGATCAAACGCATTCGCATCGCCAAGAATTGGAGCGAGGCGGTCGACCGAGGCTGGAACGAAACCGTCGGCGCCCTTGGCATGGTCTACCGCTTTCTGGGCAAGCTCGGCTCGCAAGTGCCGATCACCGGCCTCGGCGGGCCGGTCACCATCTTCAAAGCCGCCGGCGCCACCGCCGCGGAAGGCCCGGGCAAGCTGCTGGTGTTCCTCACGATGCTCAGCGCGAACCTCGCGGTGATCAACTTCCTGCCGATCCCGCTGCTCGACGGCGGGCACATGGTGTTCCTCCTGTGGGAAGGCATCCGCGGCAAGCCCGCGGGCGAGAAGTTCGTGATGACGATGCACACCGCGGGGTTGGTGTTCCTCATCACGCTCATGCTTTTCGTGCTGTCGCTGGACTTCGGCCTCATCCCGAGAAATCTGTAAGTCGCCTAACGATGTTCGCGATCAGCGTCGCCAAGCAGAATAGACGAGACTTCGTCGCCTGGCGCGAGATCGTAGTCGCCCTCCGGCAGCACCGCGAGGAGATGCGCCTTAGTGAGCGTCGCGAGATCTGCCGAGCCCTTCCAGTCCAGTAGTTCTAGGCAGGGCGATTTCCTATTGCCGCTCGGGAACACGACGCGGCCGGGGTAGTAGGTCGGGCGTCCGCCTCGATGGCGAAATGGCGCTACCAGAGGAAGCGGGCGACCGCCGCCGCTCGGTGAGTGGAACTTCTCGCCTTGCAGTGCCTTGAGCGTGGGCGCCACAAACAGCAAGAATGAGACATAGGTACTTACGGGATTCCCCGGCAAACCAAAGACCAGCGTGTTTTGGCTCTCCGCTTCGCGCGAGCCGAACCATAGCGGCTTGCCAGGCTTCATCTTTACCTTGTGAAAATGCTCCACGACGCCGAGGTCCGCCAGGATGCTCGGCACGAGGTCCTTCACCCCCGCGCTGACTCCGCCGGACACCAGCAGCACGTCGCACTCGAGCCCGCGCGAGATCTTCTGACGCAGGTCCTCAGGCACATCGCGCGCGACGCCAAGGTCCACTGCCGTCGCCCCCGCAGCCTGCACCGCGGCGAGCAGCATCGGCCCGTTGGAATTGCGAATCTGCCCGGGGCCGCAAGCTTCGTGCGCCGCGACCAGTTCGTCGCCTGTCGCCAAAACGCCGACGCGCGGCCGCGGCGTGGCCGCAACTTCCGCGTGGCCAATCTCCGCCAGCAGCGCGACGTCGAGCGGCCCCAGCCACTTGCCCGACGTCAGCACGACTTCGCCATTGTGAAACGCTGCGCCTCGCCGCAGGATGCATGATCCCGGCTTTGCCAACTTCCGCGGATTCATGATCGTCGCGTCGTCAACCTGCGTGCAATCTTCCCACTTCACGACCGCATCGGCGCCCGCGGGAATGGGCGCCCCGGTCATCACGCGAATTGTCGTCCCCGCGTCGACTCGCTTCGTCGGCACGGCCCCCGCCGTGACAAGCTCCGTGATTCGTAGCGTGGCCGCGCGGTCGGCGCTTGCCACGGCGAACCCATCAACCACCGCTTTATCGAACGGCGGTGAGTCGACTTGGGTGACCACATCCTCGGCCAGCCGAAGTCC
>JANOIK010000895.1:0-1825 GCA_031407585.1 Planctomycetota bacterium
GGTGCCGACGATCACCATGAAGAGCGAGTCGAGCTGCTCCTGCGGCAGATCGGCCGGCGGCACGCGGCGCCAGGTGAGCAAGCGACTGCGGATCGAGTATTCGCCAAACGCTGCGGCCTGGCCGTCGCCGATGTAGCGAACCTCGATGCGCGCATGCTGCTGGCGGAGCGCGACCTCGAGGGCGCCGCGGATGGGGAAGTTGTCCCACAGGTCGCGGTCGAGGTTCGGCGTGGACAGAAGAATGCCGTCCATCGTGGCGGGCCCGGGCGTCGCGAGCCCGACGGTGGCGACGTCGGTGAGCGAGGCGTCGAGCCGCGCCATCGCGTCCCGCGCGGCGGCGACGATCGCGGCGATCGAGCTCTGCGGGCCCTTCTCGGGCGTGGTGGGGAATTGCTCCGAGACGTAAACCACCTCGCGGCGATCGTTGCCGACTGCGAGCGTGCTGGTGGTTCCGCCGACGTCGACGCCGATGGTATAGGTCACAGGTAGGAGTCGCTTGTTTGGGGCCACGATGAGAACCGGGAGTGGGAATTATCCGCGAACCGGCGACGACATCGCAAGTTGGCAATGCGGTCGGGGCAATCGTCGGCCAATCGCGACGATATACTGACGCACGAGTGCGGATGCGGCGGGTTTCTTGCCACGCAGGAATGATATGAACATCGCGATCGGCTCTGATCACGCGGGATACCGGTATAAGGAGCTTCTGAAGGGGCGCCTTAAGGCGGCGGGACATCCCGTGCGGGACTTTGGGACGAATTCGCCTGAGCCGTGCGATTACCCGATTTTCATTCAGCCGGTGGCCGAGGCGGTGGCGCGGGGCGACTTCGAGCGCGGGATAGTGCTGGGCGGCTCCGGCAATGGGGAGGCGATCGTGGCCAACCGGGTGCGGGGCGTCCGGTGCTCGCTGTGCTGGAATGTGGAGTCGGCCCGGTTGGGCCGCGCTCACAACGATGCTAACGTGCTATCGCTCGGCGAGCGGATTGTAACCGAGGAGGAAGCGCTGGCGATCTTAGAAGTCTGGCTGGCGACGCCATTCGAGGGCGGACGACACCAACGGCGGATTGGCCTGATTGATGGATGAGAGCAGCTGACCGCTTGACCGCGTGAGAAGATTTCTGCCATTCTGGCAGGGCCGCCGTCGGCGACCTTTGACGGTCGAAAACCCACGCCGAATCGGCGTCCGAACTGTCCCGTTCGATTCTTGAAGCCAGAAAAACTTTTGCTGGCACAACGACGGCCACGATTCTTATTGGCGCGTAACGAGTTAAGCGCTTCCGCGGGCCGTGAGGCCGACTCCACTTGCGACACGACATTTGCTCCGATGGGAAACGTCGTCGTGCCTAACAAGTGGGCATGAGGGTCGTGCGGCGATCGTCAGCAGCGCCTGCCCAAGAATAGGCACGCGTTGGCTCGCGACGTAAGTGCAAGCAATGCAAGGACCTTAGCGATTCACTTGCCTGCTATCGCAAGATGTCGGGACAGGAAGGTCACTGATGCGACCTTCGATCGCGTTTTGCGCCCAATCCCAAAGCTGAATCGGAAGGAGACGACAGCCGTGCTCACCCAAAACCAGGAGAAGTACCAGGAAGTCCTCGAGGTCGCGGAGAACCTTTACCGTCAGAGCCCCGACTGGGTCACGTTTTTTCGTGAAGTACTCGGCGTGGAAGGAACCGTCCGCAAGGCATTCCCGACTTTCGACGAACTGACTGCATTCGAGCAAAGCCCCCAGTTTGACAAGATCCAAAAGCTGCTCGTCCGCCTTCGCGAGAAGCGTTCGAACGTCGATATGGAAACCGAGCCGACGCGCGTCATCACGGTGCGG
>JANOIK010000907.1:0-3015 GCA_031407585.1 Planctomycetota bacterium
GCTCTCGCCCTCAGCGCGGATCGAATCGGGACGCATCGCCCTGTTGGGTCGCGATCTGATCGGACTGCCCGAACCAGCCATGCAGAAGATTCGCGGCCAAGAGATCAGCATGATCTTTCAGGAGCCGATGACGTCGCTCAACCCCGTGTACACGGTGGGCGAGCAGGTGTCTGAGGCGATCCTGTTGCACCAGCGCGTGAGTCGTGCGGAGGCCCGGACGCAGACTAGTCGATTGTTCGACGAAGTGGGCATCCCCAATCCGTCGCAGCGCGTCGACTCCTATCCGCACCAGATGTCGGGCGGGCAGAAGCAGCGCGTGATGATCGCGATGGCGCTCTCGTGCAATCCCAAGCTGCTGATCGCCGATGAACCCACGACCGCGCTCGACGTCACGATCCAGGCGCAGATTCTCGATATCCTGCGCCGGCTGCGCGACACGCGCGGCATGGCCATTCTGTTTATCACGCACGACCTGGGCGTGATCGCCGAGATCGCCGATGACGTCCTCATCATGTATCGCGGCCAGGAGGTGGAGTACGGGCCCGTGCTGCAGATCTTCGAGCGGCCGCAACATCCTTACACCAAGGGGCTGCTCGCGTGCCGGCCGCGGCTTGATTCGCCGTATAAGCTGCTGCCTACGGTTGATGACTTCATGGACGCGCGGGTCGTGGATGGGAAGCTGGAGATCAAAGAGAAGGCGCTAAGCCGCGAGCGGCTGGAGGAGTTGAGGACGCACGGCCGTGGGCGGCTGCTGCATCCCCAGAGTGAGCTCGCGGCGATGGGGCATCCGTGGGTCGAGGGCGCTCAGGCGGCCGATGCGCGCACGATCGACGATGGCGTCGCCCCGCTGCTGGCGGTCGAGAATCTCGAAGTGCATTTCCCCGTGCGCCGTGGACTGTTCTCGCGCGTGCACGACCATGTGCGGGCGGTCGACGGCGTGAGCTTTCGCGTCTATCGCGGGCAAACGCTGGGACTGGTCGGCGAATCGGGCTGCGGCAAGACGACCGCCGGCAGAGCGATCCTGCGGCTCGTCGAACCCACGGGCGGCCGTGTGATGTTCGACGGCGTCGACGTCGCGGCGCTCTCCCAGGCCGAGCTGAGGCGCCTGCGCAGCCGCATGCAGATCATTTTCCAAGACCCCTACGGCTCGCTCAACCCGCGGATGACGATCGAGGCCGCGATCACCGAGCCGTTGGCGATCCAGGGCATCGGAGGGGATCGGCGCGAGCGCCGCGACCGCGCGGCGGCGCTCCTCGAAGAAGTCGGCATGCAGGCCGTGCATTTGCGCCGCTATCCGCACGAGTTCTCCGGCGGGCAGCGGCAGCGCATCTGCATTGCTCGCGCCATCGCGGTCGAGCCCGAATTTCTCGTGTGCGACGAGTCGGTGTCGGCGCTCGACGTCTCGGTGCAGGCCCAGGTGCTCAATCTTCTGAAGCGACTGCAGGAGAAGCGCGGGCTCACCTACATCTTCATCAGCCACGATCTGAGCGTGGTGAAGTTCATGGCCGACATGATGGCGGTGATGAATCAGGGCAAGATCGTCGAGTTTGGTCCCGCCGAGGCGATCTACCGCGAGCCGCGGCAGGAGTACACGCGGCGGCTGATCGACGCGACGCCCAAGGACGATCTGGAGCACATTCGCCGGATCGCTGCGCGACGCGAGCAGCAGCTTCGACAGGCCACCGTTCGCTAGCGTAACGTGCGCTAGCGCGGCGCGAGCGTCCACGCGCCGTTGATCCACATGATCGGCGCGCTCGGTCGGGCGTCCGGGCGAATGAGCACGTTGTCGCCGGAGTCGAATCCCGCGTCGGGCTCGCCGGACCGATTCAGATAGATGTTGTCCAGCCCGCGCGCGAGGTCGCAGTTCATGCGGTACTTCACGCACAAGCTCTGGTCGAGCACGTACTGCCCGTTGCCGCCGTGACTGCTGCTGCGCAGCACGCCGGTGGGCGACAGCTCCGGGGCATCGGCGAGCAGCGCCCGGTGCGAGGCGCCGGTGTACTTCACGTAGTGATATTGGTTCCGCTGGTCCCAATAGCCGATTTCGTAGGCGTAGTAGCCAACCCACGGCTGTTTGGCCGACGCTTGCTGGTCCTGTGAGTCGACGTTCGCATCGAGTTGGTCGTACGTCGGTACGCGATCCGCCGCCGTGAGATTGGTGATCCACTCCGCTTCCGGTGAATCGGGGCATACGAGCATGGGGGCGAGCTCTTCGCGCGTGAAGCCCACGCGCGGATCGGCGAGTGCCGGCGCGTACTGGGCCGCCGATTCGCCGGGACCCACCGGGGGCACCCAGCCGCCGTGCGTTTCCTGATACTGGAACAGGCCCGTGCCGAGGGCTCGCAAGTTGTCTTCGCAGGTGAGTCGACGGGCCGCGTTGCGACTTTCTTGCAGGGCAGGAAGCACGAGCATGCCGAGCACGAGCAGCACGCCGCCACCGACGGTGAGGTCGGCCATCGACCACGGGGCCGACGTTCCGCCAACGCCAGCCGTCGGCGCGGCGACGAACGCGGCGGCTCTCCGCGGCGCCGGCTTGGTTTCGCAGGCTCGCTCGACGTAGCAGCAGGTTCGCTTGACCAGATCCTGCGGCGGCTCGACGTGAGCGTCGGTCTCGGCCGCGTCGCCCTCGATGCATTCCGCCGGATCGCCGCTCGTGGCGAAGCACTCTCGCAGGCGGTTGAATTCTTGACGCCACTCGGCGTCGGTTTCCAAGCGGCGCTCGATTTCCGCACGCCGCTCGGGGCCCAGGTCGTCCAGTAGGTAAGCAACCAGTTCGTCGGTCATCGCACAACTCCCGAGCGAACGCGGATCGTTCGCCCAGCGCAACAAACAAGCCTGCCGCACGCTGCTTGGGAAGATCGTGCGCCAGGCTTGCTGAAGTTTAACGTGCTCGAGGACCCCCGAAGTTCGCGCGTCCCGCAGGACCGCGGCCCCGGAAGTCGTTTAACTCGAGCAGCGATTTGTTTAACGCTCTGCCGGCTGGCGAGCCGGTTGCCATTCGCGCCACGAAGCGCC
>JANOIK010000954.1:0-3451 GCA_031407585.1 Planctomycetota bacterium
CCGCGGACCTTTTGCATCGCGGCGAGCAGTTCCTTCTCGCCAAGGGCGTTGAGCTTGAGCGTGTCCTGGGCCTTGGACTTCGTGCGCGCAAGCGCGAGCAGCAGGTGCTCGGTCGAAACGAACTCGTCCTTCAGCTCCGTCGCCGCGGCCTGTGCCGCTTCGAGCACCTTGCTCAGCTCATTGCCAACCTGCGGCGAAGCCCCGCCGCTGGTCTTCGGCAGGTGCGAGAGCTCGGCGTCGACCATCTGGCTGAGCTGCCCGAAGTTGACGTCCACGGCATCGAGCAGCGGGCGGACGACCCCTTCAGTTTCGCCGAGCAGGGCGCCCAGCAGATGAAGCGACTCAATCTGCGGATTTCCCGCCTGCGCGGCGGTCTCTTGAGCGCGCTGAACGGCCTCTTGGGCTTTGAGCGTCAGTTTGTCGAAACGGAAGGGCATGGGAAAGCTCTTAGCTAATAGCTGTCAGCCATTAGCCAGAGAGCACCGCAGTCATCTCTGGCTAACGGCTATTGGCTAATAGCTCACAGCTTCTTGTTAACTCTTCACCTCGAACTCGGCGTCGATGGCGTCGTCGTCGGTGCTTTGCGAGGCGCTTGCTCCATCGGACCCGCCCGCTGAAGCGGGCTCGCCGGGGGTGGAGG
Organism: Planctomycetota bacterium; assembly: GCA_031407585.1. Lineage (GTDB taxonomy): Bacteria > Planctomycetota > Planctomycetia > Pirellulales > Lacipirellulaceae > Lacipirellula. Next base: position 641 of record JANOIK010000954.1, read on the forward strand.
CTGAGGCCGACTTGTAGAGGGCTTCGCTCATGGCGTGGGCGGCCGTCTCGAGGTCGCCCACCGCGCTTTTGATCGCGGCGACGTCCTCGCCCTTAGCCGCTTCGCGGACTCGGGCGACGGCGCTTTCGAGGGCCGTTTTGTCCGACTCCTTCAGCTTGTCGCCTTGCTGCTTGATCGTTTTCTCGATCTCGTAGCACATCGAGTCCGCGCGGTTGCGCGCCTCCACCAGTTCGCGCTTCTTCTTGTCCTCGTCGGCGTGGGCTGCGGCGTCTTGCTGCATCTTCTTGATCTCGTCGTCGCTGAGGCCGCTCGATTGCTCGATGCGGACCTTCTGCTCCTTGCCGGTGCCGAGGTCTTTGGCGCCGACGCTGAGGATGCCGTTCTGGTCGAGGTCGAAACGGACCTCGATCTGCGGCACGCCGCGAGGAGCCGGGGGGATGCCCTCGAGATTGAACTGGCCCAAGAGGCGGTTGTCGGCGCACATTTCGCGCTCGCCCTGGAAGACGCGCACCGTGACGGCGGTTTGGTTGTCGTCGGCCGTGCTGAAGACTTGCTTCCGCTCGGTGGGGATCGTGGTGTTCTTCTCGACGAGCTTGGTCATGACGCCGCCGAGGGTTTCGATGCCGAGGCTGAGGGGCGTCACGTCCAGCAGCAGGATGTCCTGCACTTCGCCAGAGAGAACGCCGCCCTGGATCGCGGCGCCGATCGCCACGACTTCGTCGGGATTCACGCCCTTGTGGGGGTCTTTGCCGAAGATGCCTTTGACGACTTCCTGGACCTTGGGAATGCGGGTCGAGCCGCCGACGAGCACGACCTCGTCGATCTCGCTGGGCTGCATCTTGGCGTCTTTGAGCGCCTGCATGAGTGGACCGCGGCAGCGTTCGATGAGGCCGTCGACCAGCTTCTCGAACTGGGCCCGCGTAATGTTCATCTGGAGGTGCTTCGGCCCGTTGGCGTCGGCGGTGATGAACGGGAGGTTGATGTCGGTGCTCTGGGCGGAGCTGAGCTCCTTCTTCGCCTTTTCGCACGCTTCCTGCAGGCGCTGCAACGCCATGCGGTCCTTGCGCAGGTCAATGCCCTGCTCTTTCTGGAACTCGCTGGAGACGTGGTGAATGAGGGCTTCGTCAAAATCGTCGCCGCCGAGGTGCGTGTCGCCGTTTGTCGAGATGACGCGGAACACTCCGTCGGCGACTTCGAGGATCGACACGTCGAACGTGCCGCCGCCGAGATCGAAGACGCAGATTTTCTCGTGGGCCTGCTTGTCGAGGCCGTAGGCCAGCGACGCGGCGGTGGGCTCGTTGATGATGCGGGCGACTTCGAGGCCCGCGATCTGGCCGGCGTCCTTGGTGGCCTGGCGCTGGGCGTCGTTGAAGTACGCGGGTACCGTGATGACGGCCTTGTTGACCTTGTGGCCAAGATAGGCTTCGGCGGATTCCTTGAGCTTGCGCAGGATCTTCGCGGAGATTTCAGGGGGCGTAAAATCCTGGCCACCGCCGACCTCGACCTTCACGTAGTCCTCAGCGCCGCCGACGACCTTGTACGGCACCATCTTCTCTTCAGAGGCCACCTCGTTGTGACGGCGGCCCATGAAGCGCTTGATCGAGTACACGGTGCGCGTGGGATTTGTCACGGCCTGACGACGCGCGGGCTCGCCGACGAGGACTTCGCCCTTGTCGTTAAAAGCGACCACGCTGGGAGTGAGCCGGTTGCCTTCGGGGTTCGGGATGACCTTGGCCTCCTTACCCTCCATGACGGCGACGACCGAGTTGGTGGTGCCGAGGTCGATGCCGATGATTTTTTCGCCCGATGCCATGTCTGTTGTCTCCCTTCGTTTCCCTTGCGGGGTGCCCGTGTGCGACCCTTTCGGGTGCGTGCGGCGGGTGTTATCAATGCGTAAGTGGGACGCGGCCGGTCGACAGGAACGGCAGGCCGGAGGTCGTTTTTTGCGGTGCTGCGAGGAGAAAAGCAAAGTCCGTGCCGTGGGGCGCGGCAGGCCGCGTGCGGTCGCAAAGGGCTTGCGGACAAGGGGTTAAATCGCGAGCTAAGTTTTGGAGACGGCGAGACGCGGCGAAGTCGGCTGTCAGAATGGCAGCGCCGGTGGATGGCGGGTTGGATCCGCTGGCCGTGTTAGCGTGTCACTTTGACAGTCGTTGTTTGAAATCCCTCTCCGGCACCCTCCCCCTTGTGGGGTGGGCTGGGGTGGGGGTCGAAGCGGGTACTCGACATCGTGTCACGCTAAACCGTGTACCAGGGGCCTCACCCCTCCCTACCCTCCCCCTCAAGGGGAGGGGATCGGAGGAAATCAATTTGGGCGTTCATGGCAAAGAAGCGCACGACTAAATCAGGTTCCGACCAACCGACGCGCCCCGGCAGCGCGGCGGGGTCTGCGCGCCTAGCCAAGCTCGATCGAGAGATCGTCGCCCTGCTGAACCAGCGGGCCACGCTCGCGCAGGGTGCGTCGTCGGCTGCCGCCGACATGACCGACCTCGCGGTGGTCGACGCGGCGGTGAAAGCGAATGACGGCCCGCTCGCCGTTCCCGCGATCCAGGCCGTATTCCGCGAGTTACTCAGCGGCATCCGCGCGACGGGCGCTCCGCTGCGCGTCGCCTATCTTGGCCCCGAGTTCACTTACAGCCATCTCGCGGCGATCGCTAAGTTCGGGCAGAGCGCCGAGCTGGTTCCGGTGGGCTCGATCGCGGCGGTGTTCGAGGAAGTCGAACGCGACCAGTCGGCGTACGGCGTCGTGCCGATCGAGAATTCGACCGATGGCCGCGTGGCCGACGCGCTGGAGTGTTTATCGCGGAGCCCGAT
>JANOIK010000974.1:0-3270 GCA_031407585.1 Planctomycetota bacterium
TGCGCACAAATGCGGCGAAGCTCGGCGATGCGCGCGGCGCTGTCGGCGAACCCCTCGAGAGCGGCCGGTAGGCGTCCTGCCTTCACGCCGGCCTCCACCACGGTTCGATAAACCGGCGGCAGGGCGCTGCCCTGAGCCGCGATGGCCTCGACCAACGATTTCCCGGCGGACGTTTCGCTTTCCAGTCGTGCGGCAATCTTGCCCGGGCCGCGTCGGTTGTCGGCCGCAATTTGTCGCAGCCCCTCTTCCAGCGGCAAACCCGCGCGGACCAGCGCGGCGATCTCGCGGTTGAGCGCCGCCAAATCCTCGAGCGTCGGCGCTCCGCGTGAACTCTCGGGCAGAAGCTGCATGGCCAACGTCGGCGCGATCTCCTTCGCACCGTCCCTCGGATCCTGGCGAAAAGCCCTTCGAATAGGCCCGTCGAATCGATTCGACGGCGGGTTCCGGCGACACCGGAGCCTTCGCCGTGAATATAGCCGATGGAGTCGGTTTTTAAACTGAGGATCGCAAAGGCCCGGCCCCGGCGTGCTACGAATCTAGCTGCGAACGTCGCCAAACACCCGAAAGGCTTCTGCGGGGCTGGTCACCCCCGCCGCGACGAGCGCCGTGGCCTGGGCAAATAGGCTCTGCATTCCCGACTCGATGGCCGCCTGGCGAATCGCGCTCGCGTCGAGCCGATCGAGTACCGCCCGCGCGACGGCGGGGCGGTCCATAGGCATCGCCTCCGCGATTGCCACGCGGCCTGAATACCCCGTGGAGCGGCACTTCGCACACCCGCGCGGCTCACGAGTTCCCGCGCTCGCGGCGCCCAACGCCACGGCGGCGTCGCTCGTCGATGCGACCACGGCGCATTCGCACAGCTTTCGCAACAATCGCTGCGCGACAATCGTGCGAACCGCGCTCCGCAAGACATACGGCGCTATGCCCATGTCGGCCAACCGGCTCGCGGCCACCGCGGCGTCCGAGGCGTGAAACGTCGTGACGACCAATTGCCCCGTGAGGCTCGCCTGCATGGCGACCGCGGCGGCTTGCGGATCGCGAATCTCGCCGATGAAAATCACCTCGGGGTCCTGCCGCACAAGCGAACGCAACCCCGTGAGCAAGTCGAACCCGGCTGCCTCGGCCACTTGCGATTGGGCGACGCCCGCGACGACGGACTCCACGGGGTCTTCGAGCGACGCCACGCTGCGCGCCGCCCCAGACTGGTGGATGATCTCGCGGAGGCACGCGTAGCCGGTCGTCGTCTTGCCGCTTCCCGCCGGCCCGGCGACGACGACCGCGCCGGAAGTTTGCGCCAGCGCAGCTCCGAGCGCGGCGACCGACTCCGCGGGCAGCGCGAGGTCCGCGAGCCGCTCCAGTCGCTGCGGACCCTGCGGAAGATTTCGCGCCACGATCTTCTCGCCGAACACCGTGGGGAATGTGCTCACGCGCACCTCGACGCCCGATTGCGGCACGACGATCCGTCCTTCCTGCGGAACGGCCGTCTGGTAGGTGAGCAGCCGGGCGAGCACCTTCATCCGCGTAATGACATTTCCCGCCATGGCGCGGGGAACCACGCCCAGCGGTTGCAGCACGCCGTCGATGCGCCACCGCAGGTCCAGGCCGTCGGCGGTGGGCAGCAGGTGCAAGTCGCTCGCCCCCGCCTCGGCCGACGCCGCGAGCAGTGCGTCGACGATCGCGACCGCAAAGTCGGAATCATCGGCCGTCTTGGCGGCGATGAGGCGGCGGAGATCGTCAGGAGACACGGCTTGATCGTGCAACGCACGCGGAGAAGGTGACGGCGGACAAAGCCGCGGAAAATTCGCGGCGACTGGTCGCGCCAGTATAGGCTCGCCTGATGCGCCACGACAGTTCGCCAACTGGCCAATGTGATTCGGCGTGCGCACAATGCAGCGAGGAGCAAATTTTCGTCCTCCATTTCTCTCGCCCACGCTGCGAACTGCCATGGCTGCGGAACCCAGCTCGTCGGCCCTCGGCAGATTCGAGAAGATCGGCTACGGGCTGGGCGACGCGGCGTGCGGCATCGTGTTTCAGACGTCCATGACCTACATGGCGTACTTTTACACCGATATCTACGGCCTGGGCCCCGCCGCGATGGGAACGATGCTGTTCATCGTGCGGGCCGTCACTTCGCTGCTAGATCCCGCGATGGGCGTGCTGTGCGATCGAACCCAAACGCGCTGGGGCAAGTTTCGGCCCTATTTGCTTTGGGCGGCCCCGCCGCTTGCGATCCTGGCCGTGCTGACATTCACCACGCCCGCCTTCTCGCCCACGGGCAAACTCGCCTACGCGTACGCGACCTGCGGACTGCTGATGGTCGCCTACACGGCGGTCAACGTGCCGTACTGCTCGCTGGGCGCCGTGCTCACGCGGGATTCGCACGAGCGCGTGTCGATCAACGGTTGGCGGTTCTTTCTCGTCACGGGCGTCGGCGCCATCTTCGCCTTCACGTCGCTGCCCATGGTCGAACGACTCGGCGCCGGTAACGAGGCTCTCGGCTTTCAGCGCACGATGATCGTGTTTGCCGGCGCGGCTCTGGTGATGCTCTGGGTTTGCTTCGCCACGACGCGGGAGCGAGTTGTCGCGACCGCGCCCGAAAGACACTCCGTTCGCCACGACGTCGCGTGCCTGCTGCGCAACGACCAATGGCGGGTAACGGCCGCGATCAATTTCGTGCTGTTCATCGCGCTCGCCATCCAGGACGGGCTGACGATCGGATATCTCACCTGGTATGTGGGCCGCAAGGATCTCGTGGGCCCGTTCCTGACCATCGGCATGCTCAGCGCCATGGCGGGGGCAATGTGCGCCAGGCCGCTCATCGCCCGCTTGAACAAGGGAACCGCCTACGCGGGCATTCAAGCGGCGACGCTCGTCGCGCTCGTCACGCTGCTGCTGGTCGGCAAGACCAACCTCGTCGCCGTGTTTGTGGCCTACGCGGCGATCGAGTTTCTCACCAAGACGGCCAGCGCCATCTTGTGGTCGATGATGGCCGACGTCGTCGACTACGGGGAACTGCACTCCGGTCGGCGCATCACGGGCCTGGCGTTCTCTAGCTCGCTGCTCGTGCTGAAAATGGGAACTGCCGTGGGAGGCGCGCTGCTGGGGTGGCTGCTGGCGTGGGTGGGGTACCAGGGGCTCGCCGAGAGCCAAACGCTGGAGGCCCGCCGGGGAATCGTCGTGATTTTCACGCTGGTTCCCGCCGTCGGCCATCTCACGCTCATCGCGATCGTCCGCGGTTACCGCTTAACCAATGCGCGGACGCGCGAGATT
>JANOIK010000993.1:0-3715 GCA_031407585.1 Planctomycetota bacterium
CGAACTGCGCATTCGCTTGCCTGGCGGGCGACACTGCAACCAGGGCCGCCATCAGCGCTGCGCCGACCGGACCCAAATGTGAAAAGGCGCCTAATCGTGCTGTCATGTCTGAATTCTCCCTCGAATTGCCATGTGTTGCGAATTGACTGAGTCGTCAGAAAAGTAAGGGGCCTGCGGCGTCCGCCAACCATGTCAGGGCGACGCGACCCGTTGAGCTCGATCTAAAGCCGCTGACGGTCGCGCGGACCTCCGCGAAAAGAAAACCGAGCGTGAAATCCTGCAGCAGCAACTCGCGCCCGAGATGCGCCGCGTACCTGATGAGATAGGGACCAGTGTTCGACGCGCCGAATTCCAATTCCAACTCCCGGACAACCAAAGGGTCGCCCCGGACGAGTTGCAATTCGAGTAGCACGCCGTTCAAGTAGTTGAACTACTGCGGCTCATTATGGAAAACGCCGTCACCACCGTCAAGAAGTTACCCCTCAACTGAGCCCAAATATTAGCTATTGCGTAAAACGTCCGCATTTTCGCGATTTCACCCTGCCGACGATCGCCAATCGCTGCGGACTGCGCGGCATCCTAGGCACTAATAAGCGTAAGGCCGGCGCGACGCGGGTTCGCCGGCTCGCCGTCTGGGGGCCGCCCTCGCGCAAAAACAGCAGGAAAATTCCTTAAAAAAGAATTGCGAGTTGCAACAAACGTGCTTATGATGCCGCTAATGCCTGCAATGCGCAGGGTAGGACTTTTCTTTTGTGGTCGCGTCGATCACCCCAGGACCTTTCGAGATCCACTCTCGTGCGATCGAAAGCTCAAGTACTTTACTTTGATGGGAGGAGCTCATGATGTTGAAAAAGCTTGGTTCTCTGCTGGCCGTTTCGGCGGCCCTTGGTTTGGCTAGTTCAGCGCAAGCCTTGGTCGTGCTGGGCGACTTTGAAGGCACGACTAGCCCCGCACTTGGTTGGGCTGACGACGGCGGCTCCCCGCCGGCCACTACGCCCACCCTCTCGACGCTCGCCAATCCGCTTGTCGCCACCCTCGGCAGCAGCGCGCTGCAGATTAATCCGGTACCCGGCTCGAAAAACTATTTCATGTTCAACCTGGCTGACTCCACCGGATTGTTCCGGTCGGCCATCCAAGGGAACCGCAAACTGCTGGCCGACTTCACCTACCACGGTGCACAGATGCAAGGCCAGTACGCCAATGTCGACAAGATCTCCGTTCAAACGCCCGCCAACGGGTACTGGTTCGAGATTCTGCCGACGGGGGGCGACAATTGGCAAACTGCCCCGGCAGGCCCTCCTGCAGGGACAACGCAGTTCACTCGCGAGTTTGACCTCAGCGGCGTCGTGCTGAGCCCCACCGATCCGTACGTCAGCATCGTGTTTTCGATCAATTACGATCGCAACTTCTTCGGCCAGGGCGCCCATCCTAGGTTCTGGGTGGATAACATCCGCGTGATCCCCGAGCCGGCGACCGTCGGCCTGGCGACCACCGCGCTAGCCGGTTTGGGAATGCTTCGTCGCCGTCGTCGCTAGATCCCGGCGTACGAATGGTTGCTTACAGGGCAGCGAGCGGGGCGGCAGCAGTTGCCGCCCCGCTCTTTTTTTTGGTGCAATTTTCGCGGCGCTCGCCGGGTGGGTCGCGTGCGACTGCATTTTTCGCAGCTCGCAGTGAAAATGTCTTTACGGCAAGAAACTACTTGTTAAAATACTTGAGCAGTGCACTCGCGGGACCGAAGCCGGCCGAGTTGTCGCGTCGGTAGGTTCTCAATTGCTGCCTTTTCCGAACTCTCTTTCTCGTGCCTGTCGATGAATTTTTTTTCGCACATCTGGGCCGCTGTGCCAGTTGGCTGCTGCCTGGGCTTGCTGTTGGGATGCGGCGGCGCGAGTAGTCCAGCGCCGCAGAGCGCCCGTGAAACCGCGGTCGCCCTCAAGCTTGTCGGTCTGCAATACGGCGACTATGTCACGGCCAATAACGGCGCGCCGCCGAAGGATTTGGAGTCATTTCGCGCGTTTCTCGAGACGCACGTCGCTGAACTCGCGAACTACAACGTGAAGAACGCGGAAGACATTTTGAGTTCTCGCCGAGATGGAAAGCCACTGGCGGTGATCTGCGGCAAAAAGGTTTTCGATCCCGACCAGCCCGACTCGGTGTGGGCCGCCCACGAACAAACGGGCGTCGATGGCAAGCGTTTGGCGGTTACCGTTCGCGGCGGCGTGGTGGAGCTCACAGCCGCGGAGTTTACCCGCCGCATACCTGGCGTGGAGTAAGCGATCACTACTGCTTGTCTCGGTCGTCCACGGATTTATAAGAGGTTGACCTATGACTGGTTCCAAGCGCGTCGCGACGCGGGGTTTTACACTCGTCGAACTCCTCGTGGTGATTGCCATTATTGGGGTCCTCGTCGCGCTGTTGCTGCCAGCCATCCAGGCGGCACGCGAAGCGGCCCGCCGGGCGGAATGTCAGAACAGGCTCAAACAAATGGGCCTCGCGTTGCAGAACCACGTCAGTGCGCTCGGCGTCTTTCCCACCGGCGGTGCGGCGCCGAATCCGAAAGTCAAAGACTGCATCACGGGGGGGCGTCCCAATCATCCCAACAAGCAGAGCATGGGCTGGTGCTACCAGATTCTGGGTTACTTGGAGCAAGGGGCGGTGCTGAATATCGTCACGCAGGCGCAGCTTCAAAGCACGGCGACGTCGCTGTACAACTGCCCGTCGCGTCGCATGCCGACCGTCACAAAAGACCTGCGCGGCGCCATTGCGGATTTCGTCGTTCTCGGAGACTATGCCGCCGCCGCCACGGCGACGAATGAGTGCATTTTTAACGGTGGCCTGAGCCCTGCGGGGCGCGACGGCAAGCTCGTCGACCTCACGATGCAGGTGCCATTCACCGCGGTCGCCTATAACCGCGCCAATGCGTCGTTTTGGTGTGGCAGAAACGACGTGTTGGTTCGTTCGGGAACTCTCGCCTCGGACCCTCTCGGCGCCGCCTTCGACGGCGTCATCGTGCGGACTCCGTGGCGGCTCACTGTCGAAGCAACACCTGCCAATCCCACCGCAAAAGGCGAAACGCTGACAAACGGACCGTCGGCAGTCAAGCCGAGCCAGATCACCGACGGGTTGAGCAACACGTTTGTCATCGCCGAAAAACTTGTGCGCTCCGACATGTACGAGGGCATTCTGCCGAACGGGACCGCGCCCTTTTCCGACGATCGTGGTTGGACCGATGGGTGGGATCCCGACACCATGCGTTCCACGGCCGTGCAGCCGCGAGGCGATTCCGACCCCGAGTGCTGGCGGCCAGCCGTGCAGCACTACTATGCGGGCGACAACGTTGAGCTGCTGTTCTTTGGAGCCGCTCATACCACGGGGATGAACGCGGTGTACGCCGACGGGTCGGTGCATTACCTCAGGTTCGACGTCGACGTCCCCGTCTTCAACGCTTTGGGGACGCGGAATGGCGAGGAGACGGTCGATCAGAGTCAGCTTTAGGCGGGAGCGGTTTCTGACCGCGATTTCACGCTGCCATAGCGACTGTTGCTGCCCCGGCGTTGGGGCCGGCGGAATTTTGCACGCATTTGGTGGAATTCGCATCACCCGCTGCAAAATTCGTGAATTTTGCACAGCCGCGCCGCGGCGGAGTCGGTAAATCCCGATGCGCGGCGGGGCAGGGGCGTGCAAAATTGGTGGGGTTTTGCTCATGGCGTGAGGAAAG
>JANOIK010001025.1:0-4290 GCA_031407585.1 Planctomycetota bacterium
CACGGCGACGGCGCCCACGTTCGGCTCGATCGTGCAGAACGGATAGTTCTCGCTCGCGATGCCCGCGGCGGTCAGCGCGTTGAACAGCGTGCTCTTGCCCACGTTGGGCAGCCCCACAATGCCTGCTTCCATGAATGCCTCATCGAGTGCGGACTGGCGGCCGCTTGCGGAAAGCCCCGAATTCTAGTCCACCGGCGGCCTGTCCAACAGGCGACCCCGTCTGAGGCAGTGTCCCTAAGAGTGTGGGGTGGGGGTTGGGCGGCTATACTGCGGCCATGATCCTAGGCGACGACAAGAACGGCCCCGCCTCTTTTGCCATCAAGTGCATCGTGGGCTTCCTCGCCCTGTTTGCCGTTACCGCGCTCTTCGCTTGGCTTAGCCGCTGAGCGGAGCCCCAGCGGATGAGCTGGGGGCCTACCTGTTCGGCAGACCCTTTCGCCCGGTCGCTGGACGCGGGGGCTTGATTGCCACTCCCTTACCGGTTGGGTGTCCGTCCCATTGACGGTAGGTCGCGGCCCCAAACCCAGACTCGCGTGGTCAGAATCCCCGTTCGCCGCAATAATACGGAATGGTTTGACTGGAACCGTGCGGGCGTCCCCTTTCCCGGCTGCCCGCCGAGACACACCTCAAGGCCCATTCCATGAACCGCTGGCAGCATTTTCTCGGCACGGTCTTCGCCGTCATCGTGTCCCTCGTCGTCTCGACGGCCGCCCAGGCCGAGGGCAACGGCCAAGAAGATCTCAACGAAGCTCTTCGCGTCAAAATCACGGCCCGCGGGCTCCGCGAGCTCAACCAAGTGATCGAGCTGCTCGAAGGGGCGCTCGACAAAGGCCTCGACGTCGAGAACTCCGACTTCGCCGAGCAGATGCTCAGCGAGTCGCTGCTGGAGCGGGCCGGCCAGCTCGCCCGCGTCGTCGAGGACGTGCCGAAGGAGAGCCTTTCCGATGCGCGGATCCAACGCATTCGCGCCCTGGCCGTATCGGATCTACGCCGCGTCATGGAGTACGACAACCCGCCGTCGTCGGCGCGGTCGACGCTTGCCAAGCTGCTGGCCGTAGGCAGCGACGACGAGCGCACCGAAGCTCGCGAGTTGCTCGACAAGCTGATCGACGGCGAGGAATTCGAGAAGCTCTCGGCGTCCGATCAAGCCGAGGCGTTCGCCGAGCGCGCGAGCTTGCAGGCCGACGTGTCGAAGGCCCTGGCCGACTTCGCTCGTGCGATCGAGCTGAACCCCGACGAAGCGGACCTACGGCTTTCGCGGGCTCAGTTCCAGTTCGAGCACGACGACGTTGAAGGAGCGCTCGCCGAGGTGGCGGCGGTCGTCGAGAAGACGCCGAACCAAATTGCCGCGCGCCTGCTTCAAGCTCAGATTCTTCGCACGCTCGAACGATATGATGAAGCGCTGACGGCGCTGGAAAAGCTCGCCGATCTGGCCCCCGCGTCCCCCGTGCCGCACCAGTATCGCGGCGAGATTTACCGAGAAATGGGCGAATTCGACAAAGCCATCGAAGAATTCACGCGCGTGCTGCAAATCCAACCGGGGCTGGACCTCGCGCTCATTCGCCGGGCCGAATCGTACTACTTTGCCGACCGCTTCGACGAAGCGCTCGCCGACGTCGACGCGGTGCTGCGAGACGACCCCGACGATGCGATGGCCCACGGCCTGCGCGGCGAGATTCTCGCCGCCAAGAATCAGTTTGTCGAAGCGATCGAAGAGATGACGCTGCTGGCCAAGGAACTTCCGGGCCAGCCCGACATCCGCGTGCGCCTCGCATCGTACTACGTGCTGAACGATCAGCCCCGCGAAGCGATCGGCGCCTACACCGAGGCGCTCGACCTGGACGCCGACCATTTCCTCGCGCGGCGGGGCCGGGGGGATTCGTATCTGAGCGTGGGCGATCACGCGGCGGCGATCGCGGACTTCGCCAAGGCGCTCAAGCTGGACGGCGAAGACTCGGCGCTGCTCAACAACTACGCGTGGGTGCTGGCCACGTCGCCCGACGACGCGGTGCGCGACGACGACCTCGCGCTCGAGCTGGCCGAGAAGGCGTGCGAGCTCACCGATCACGCGGCGCCACATATCCTGAGCACGCTCGGCGCCGCCTACGCCGAGGCGGGCGACTTCGATAAGGCCGTCGAGTGGCTGCGCAAGGGCCTCGAGATCAACTCCGAGGTTCTGGAGGAGGCGAGCGCCGCCGCCGACGAGAAGCAGATTGCCGCGCTCCATGAAATGGCGGAGGAACTGGGCAAGGAGCTCGCGAGCTACGAAGCCAAGAAGCCATGGCGCGAGCGGCAGACCGAAGACGGCGACGCGGCGCCCGATGAGTCGTCTGAGGACGGCCCTGACCGGGACAAGTCGGACGCGGACGCCGATCAGGCCGCCGACGACTCGGCCGCCCGCCCGTAGACGAAGCTGCCAGCTTCGTCCGACAGGTCGCAGAACGAAGCTGCCAGCTTCGCGTACGGAGCCCATCCTTGACCCCGGCGGCCGCGCAGGTAGACTAGCCAGTCTGGCCATGGCCGGCCCTCGGGTCGGCGGCAGAGGCGCCAAATCTCGGGCTCGTGGCGGAATTGGCAGACGCGCAAGGTTGAGGGCCTTGTGCCCGCAAGGGCGTGCTGGTTCGACTCCAGTCGGGCCCATTCCGAGTGCCTCTCGCGAAGAGTTGGCCAACCCTCACTTAGCCCCCGGTCGCGTCGATTCGAACGCAACCGGGGGTTAATTTTTTGCGCCCAGCGCTATCCCCGTCACGGTCTCGCATCGAGCCGCTTGTTGAGATTGAAACTCGACGTCAATTGCGCCCGTCGCGCACGCGCTTTTGTCGCGCCTTGCCTGGGCAGCACGCCGCGCCGTTCCTACAATTGGTGCTCAATCAAGTCGCACTCTCGCACCGGAGAATCGTCATGCTCAACGCCCCGATCGAAGACGCCATCAACGAACAGATCAACAACGAGCTGTTCTCCTCGTACAGCTACCTGTCGATGGCCGCGTGGTGCGAGCACGAGCAATTCCTGGGCTGCGCTCACTGGCTTCGCGTCCAGAGCCAAGAGGAGTACGGACACGCGATGAAGCTGTTCGACTTCCTGCTCGCGCGCAACAGCCTCGTGAAGCTCAAGCCGATCGCCCAGCCTGAAACCAAGTTCCCGGCGATCGTCACGGTGTTTGAGAAATCGCTCGAGCAGGAAGAGCGCGTGACCAGTCAGATCGACGCGCTCTACGAGCTGGCGTTCAACCAGAAGGCGTTCGCAGCGCTGGTCGAGCTCGAGTGGTTCATCACCGAGCAGGTCGAAGAAGAGAAGACGGCCCGCGAGCTGGTCCACAAATTCCGGCTCTGCAAGGACGACCCCGCATCGCTGCTCGACCTCGACCGCGAGCTTGGCGCCCGCACCGCCGAAGCCGCCACGAAAGAGTAACGCTCCGATGGGGAGGGGCGAAGGGGGGCTCTGATCCCCCTCCCTCGAAGGGAGGGGCTAGGGGAGGGATTCCCGACGCCGTTTCGCCTAATAGGCCGGAGCCCTCGGCCGACGCCGGCGTGCATGGGCGCAACGCGACGGCAACGCCACCGCGTCCCGCAGGCCCGTTACGGCCCCTTGAACGCCCCGAAGCCGCCGTACATGCGGATTTCCAGGTACAGGAACAGCATGGTCATCAGCAGCGCGCCCCACGCCATTAGCAGCATGACCGTGTAGATATTCCAGGCCGACCGCTTTGTCAGCACGCTGGGACTACCCGACTCGAAGCTTGGTTGCGACACGATCGCCCTCCTGAATCTGGCCTTGCTGGAACTCGCGCAGGACTTGCCCCACCGCCCGGTCGGGATCGGTCCGAATGATCTTGGCGCGACCGATGTAGCGATCTCCGCGGTAAATCTCGACGGTCTGCTGCTCGCGGATGCCGTCGTCGTAACCGATAGTGATTTCGATGAGCTGCCCGCCGTCTTCGCGACGCGTGCGGGTGATCTCGCCGTAGGCCGGCACGATGACGTCGGCCGTGGGGTCGATGCCGTGCGACAACAGCGAGCTGGTCGCCGTGGCGAGCTGCTGGATGAGCTGGGCGCTGCGCTCCCGAATCGCCTGTAGCTGCCCGGCCGCGGTGTGCAGTTCCGAGGTCGCTTTGAGCGTCGTGATCACCGCCTCGTCGCGGGCCTGTTGATTCTCGCGAATCGACCCGCGGAGCGCGACCACCTCGTCCATCAAGGTCTTGTTGTTCTCTTCGGTCGAAGCGACGGCGCCGACGGCGGCGCGGCGCTCTTGCCGCAGCTCGTCGACTTCGCCCTGCGTCGTGGCGTTCAG
>JANOIK010000758.1:0-9317 GCA_031407585.1 Planctomycetota bacterium
CTGCATCTCGCTTGAACGCTTCGTCATACGAACGCCGCCGCCGGCGACCATCCTCGTGCTCGTTCGCTTCCATCTCTCGGACCTCCTTCAGGGACCATTATCCGGCCCCCGCCGCTGTCCGAAAGTCGTGAGCTATCGCACAGCCAAGCTTGCGGCTCCGGTACTGCTGGCAGAGGCCCCTCATGCATCTGTGGCCCTTCTTGTCCAGGTTCGAATAGAGGCGACTGGCCTAGGACAAAGGTCTGATTGGTCGCTCCTTCAATCCAGTTTAGAAAGTGTGCGTAATGCCGAGATTGTGGGCGGCCACCAAGGCTTTCCATGATGCTAAACCGGTCGTCAATTGGGTTATTTGGATCACGTGTATCAGGTTCACCCTCATAGTGATACTCATCATATAGGCCAATTAGATGACCAATTTCATGAGCCGCCAACGCTGCGGCGTTGTCTATTGTGAACTCGGGAAGGTACCACGCTATAGCATTCGTTCTTATGTTCTCTGGCGGTGCCTCGCTGTGGATCGCAACACTAGCGTCAAATGGTGCTCCGGCTTCCACAAATTCGACGTCGAGAATGAAGGCGGGGCCTTGGCCCCCGGAGACTTGGCAGGTCTCACGACGATCACGGGCGACTACCTCCAGGCGGCCGGATCGCTCGACATCGACATCGTCGCCGGCGCATCACGCGGAGTCACCTACGACGCGGTCAACGTCGGCGGCGACGTGACCCTCGCCGGGCTCCTCCGCCCATCGCTCCTGGGTGGATTCGTCCCTGACGCTGCGGACGCATTCACGATTCTCAGCGCACTCAGCATGAGCATCACTGGCTCCTTCACCAACGAACTCCCCGGAAATCGCATTCCGACAGTCGACGGTCTCGGAACGTTCCTAATAACTTACACCGCCGGCGACATCATGCTCAGCGACTTCCGCGTCAGAGCCGATGGCGACTTTGATTTCGACGACGACGTCGACGGCGACGTCGACGGCGACGACTTCCTCGCGTGGCAGCGAAGCGTCGGCACAGTGTATGACGCCGACGACCTGGCGGATTGGCGTGCGCATTTTGGCGAGGGCGGCTCCCTCACGGCGACAAGTTCTGTCGTTCCCGAAGGCGCCACGCTAACCCTGGCCGCGCTCGGCTTGCCCATCCTCCTAACTTGCAACAGGCGGCGTCCGCCAGTTCTCTACAAATAACGCCGACACTCGCCGTTCAATCTAGCGAGCGCCGAACGGCGCCCATCGGCGTTCCGCAATTTCGCAATTCTTCTCCTTCTTCTCCCCCCGTCGTGCCCGTCGTGGTGAATTCCCCTATTCCCTCCTACTTTGCGTCCCCCTCTGCGCCTCCGCGCCTCTGCGAGAGACTCCCCTTCCGCGCTTCCTATCCCCCCGTCGTGTCGTCGTGCCGTCGTGGTGAATCCCGTCGCGACTGAAGCCGCGGTCTTCCAGGATTTTCGCGAACACGGCCGCCTGCGCGTTCGCCATTTAACGCAATCGCTGTGGCATATCCACATGCGCCAGACTTTTGCGCAAAGCCTAAATGTTACCTCGAATGACTTTGCACGTGGAATGGAGAAGTTGTTTACAATGAAGCGTCTCATCGCTCTGGCTTCGGTTCAGTTACGCCTTGTCAGCGACTGTCAGCGTACAAGCTCGCACACAGAGATGGGAAATCCAACGACTGCCTTCTATGTCTAAGTCCTCGAAGAAGACATCTTCAAGAACAAGAAGTCGTCGCAACGCTCCCAGCTCCATTCGCCGCTTGGCTATGGAGTCTCTGGAAGCGCGTCAGATGCTCGCCTTTGCCCACCCAGGCGTGCTGAACACAGCGGCCGACTTCGATCGCATGGCGACGCAGGTCACCGCCGGCGCACAGCCGTGGGCCAGCGGCTACAACGCGCTGGTGAGCGACGGGTACTCGCAAATCAATGCGGCGCCCCGGCCCTTGCAGACGGTGATTCGAGGCGGGACGGGCCAGAATTTCAACCAGATGGTCATCGACATGCAGCGCACCTACCAGTTGGCGGTGCGCTGGGAGGTTTCGGGCGACGTGGCGTTCGCCAATCAAGCGGTGAACTACCTCAACGCCTGGTCGTCGACGATGACCACGCTCACTGGCAACGCCGACCGCTTCCTCGCATCGGGGCTCTACGGGTTCGGCTGGGCGGCCGCCGCCGAAATCATGCGCGGCTATTCGGGCTGGGCAGCGGCGGACGTCACGAAATTCCAAAACTACCTGCTGGATATCTACGTCCCCATGCAGCGCCAGTTCCTCACCAATCACAACGACGCCTACATCACCAACTACTGGGCCAACTGGGACCTGGCCAATATCGAAGGGATGATGGCCATCGGCATCTTCACCGATCGGCAGGACCTCTACGACGAGGCAATGAACTACCTCATGACTGGCGGCGGCAACGGCGCGCTCGACAAAATGGTGTACTTCATGCACCCGGGGAACCTCGCACAATGGCAGGAATCGGGCCGCGACCAAGGCCACACGATCCTCGGCATGCAACTGTTCGGGCACATCGCGCAGATGGCCTGGCAGCAGGGCGACGACCTCTTCGCCTACAACAACTACCAGTTTCTTGCCGCAGCCGAGTACATCGCCAAGTACAACCTCGGCCACGACGTGCCGTTCGAGACGTACAACTGGGGCACTGGTCAGAACGGCGCGTTTTCGAGCCAGCCCGGCGTCAGCGGGGCCGGCCGGGGTGATTTGGACGTTGGCTACGAGCTCATCGTCGCGCATTACGTCGACCGCCTGGGCATGGCGGCGCCGTATTCGGAGCAACGCATTGCCGCGCGAGGGACCGAGTGGCGCGGCAGCGGCGATGATTTCGGATTCGGCACGCTGACGTATCCGTTGGTCCCTGTCACGACCGGCCTGGCGCCTAAGGCGACAGCCCGCGAAAAAGGCGCGGGCGCGGTGGAACTCAACTGGTACGGCGTCTCGAACGCCACCGGCTACAACGTCTATCGCGCTGCCAGTGCAGGCGGCCCGTACGTGCAGATCGCCTCCAACGTCACCGACCTGCTGACGTTCACGGACTTCAATCTTCCCCCCGGCGTTTACTACTACAAAGTCACCGGCATTGTCGGCGCAGGCGAAACGGGCGACTCAAACATCGTCAGCGCGACGTCGACCAGCCTGCCGCACACTCAACTCTCCTTCGACGAAGCCGCCGGCACGACCGCCGCAGACGCCACAGGCAACGGTCACGCCGGGACGCTTGCAAACGGCGCGACTTGGACAACGGGCAAGACGGGCAGCGCCGCGTTGCTGACCGGCGACGACGATTTCGTCAGCCTGCCCGAGGGCGTCGTGGCGGGCATGAACGACTTCACGATCAGCACGTGGGTCTATCTCAACGACTTGCGCACCTGGTCGCGCATCTTCGACTTCGGCGATGCACGCGGGCGGTGGATGATGCTCACGCCTCGCAACGGCAACGGCCAGGTCGAGTTCGCCACGAGCACCGTCTATGGTTACAACAAACAATGGGTCGTCGGCTCGTCCGCATTGCCGACGAACCAATGGGTGCACGTCGCCGTCACGCTGGCCAACCGCGTCGGCACGATCTACGTCAACGGCGTGGCCGTCGGCAGCAGCCCGAATATGGACTTCGCGCCGTTTCAGTTCGCATCGACGCCCCGCAACTGGATTGGCCGCTCGCAATACGGCAGCGATCCCTACCTGAACGGCAGGATCGACGACTTCCGTATCTCCGAAGGCGCGATGAAGGCGGGCGAAATCTACACGCTCGCCACGGGAAACCCAGCCCCGTCGCCGCCCGCGGCCCCGGCAAATCTCACGGCGACGGCCATTCCCGGCAATCAGATCAACCTGAGCTGGCCGGCCGTTGCCGGCGCCACCGCCGGGTATACCGTCAAACGCTCCACCACGAGCACCGGCCCGTACACGGTGATCGCCAACCGGCTGACCGGCACAACCTTCAGTGACGCCGGTCGAACCGCCGGTACGACCTACTACTATCTCGTCACCGCCGACAACAACGGCGGCGAGAGCGCGAATCCGCCGCAGGCGAGCGCCACTGCGCTGCCGCCGCTCCCCGCGACGCCCGGCTCGCTCACCGCTCGCTCAAATTCTGCCGCGTCGATCTTCTTGAGTTGGAACGCCGCTGCGGACGCAGCTTCCTACACGGTCAAACGTTCGCTCACGACAGGCGGGCCGTACGCCACCGTCGCGTCGGGTCTCACGACGATTTCGTACACCGACCCGGGCCTGACAACGGGCACGACCTACTTCTACGTGGTCGCCGCCGTCAACGCTGCCGGCGAATCCACCAACTCGAACCAAGCCTCCGACGCACCCTCGGATCGCCACGCTCGGCTCACCTTTTACGAAGCCGGCGGCCTCGCGGCGGCCGACGTCACCGGCAACGCATGGAACGGCGCCCTCGTCAACGGCCCCCTCTGGACCACGGGTAAGTCGGACGCCGGCATCGATCTCGACGGTGCAAACGACTACGTCTCGCTGCCGGCAGGCGTGGTCAACGGCCTGACCGGCGCCACCATCACCGCCTGGATTAACCTCGATGCCGTAGCGACCTGGCAGCGCGTCTTCGACTTCGGAACAGGAACAAGCAACTACATGTTCCTGACGACCCAAACCACCGGCACGGCGCCGAACAACAACAAGCTCCGCTTCGCCATCCGCACCGCCAGCGTGGGCGAGCAACAGATCACCAGCTCGGTCGCCACCCCCATTGGCTCGTGGGCTCACGTGGCCGTCGTTCTGTCCGGCAGCGTCGGCACGCTCTTTCTCAACGGCGTGCAGGTGGGGCAGAACGCCGGCATGACGCTGAACCCCACTTCGCTGGGCAACACCACGCAGAACTACCTGGGCAAGTCGCAGTTCGCCGACCCCTACCTCAACGGCAAGATCGACGACTTCCGCATCTACTCGCGGGCGCTCAGCGGTTCCGAAGTATCCGCCCTGGCAACCACGCCTCTCCTGCCGGCGCCGACCAACGTCTCTGCGACGACCACGGGACCCGACCAGATCGATCTCGCGTGGAATGCCGTCGCTGGCGCCACCGGCTACACCATTCTTCGGTCCACCGCCAGCAACGGACCGTACACCCTTATCGCGTCGCGCCTCGCGACGACGTCGTATCAGGACCTCGGCCTTGTACCCGACCCCGCAACCGGCACGTTCTACTACAAGGTTCAAGCCGAGAACGCCGCCGGCGAAGGCGCGACCTCCGCGCAGGTATCCGCGCAAATCCTGCCGCCGCTGCCCGAGTCCCCCGAGGAACTGATCGCAGCTCCGGCCAATTCCGGCAGCATCGCGCTCACCTGGACCGCCTCCGCCAATGCTGCCAGTTACACTCTGAGCCGCTCGACCGCGCCGGGCGGTCCCTACGGCACAATCGCCGCTGGTTTGACGGGCACGGCCTTCACCGACTCAGGCCTCGCCAACGGCACGACCTACTACTACATCGTCATCGCGGTGAACGCCGCCGGCGACAGCGTCGACCCGCCGGGCGCCAGCGCCACGCCGACAGAACTTCGCACGCGCCTGAAGTTCGATGAAACCGCTGGCGCCATCGCCGCCGATTCAAGCGGCCAAGGGTACATTGGCTCGCTCGTGAGCGGCCCCCTCTGGACGTCCGCGGGCAAGCTCGGCCGCGCCCTCGACTTCGATGGGGCCAACGACTACGTCGCGCTCCCCGCCGGCGTCGTCAACGGACTCACCACGGCAACCCTCTCCGCCTGGGTCTACCTCGACTCTGCCGCAACGTGGTCGCGCATCTTCGACTTTGGGACCGGCACGACGAACTTCATGTTCCTCACCGCGTCGGCCGGCAGCACGGTGCGATTCTCCCTCTTCACCGGAGGCGTCGCCAACGACGTCAATGGCACAGCCCCGCTGCCGACCGGCGCCTGGACCCACGTCGCCGTCACGCTGGCGGGGGGCGTCGGCGTGCTGTACGTCAACGGCGCGGAAGTCGGTCGCAACAACGCAATGACGCTCACGCCGTCGTCGCTCGGCAACACGACGCAAAACTACATCGGCAAATCGCAATTCGCCGACCCCTATCTCAATGGCCGCGTCGATGATTTCCGCATCTTCAGCCGAGCCCTCACCGCGGCCGAAGTCAGTGGACTGACATATGTTCCCGCCAACCCTGGCGATTACACGCTCGATGGCGACGTCGACGGCGACGACTTCCTGGTCTGGCAGCGACAGTTGGGAGCAGTCGTCTTGCCGTTTGGCAGCGGCGCCGATGGCGACGTCAGCGGTCGCGTCGACGCAGCCGACTTGGCTGTCTGGCGCGGTCGTTTTGGAACCGGCGGCTCGTTGCTGACGGCCACATCGAACAGCGCCTCCGCGGCTGCCGTCGTTGCCGCCGACGAGGCGGATGCCGCCCATGCAGCCGTCGTCTCCGAGCCGTCGAGCAGTGGACTCGCAGAGCAGAGGGCATGGCAAGTTGCAGCCCAGGGCGCACCTCGCAGCCTTTTCTCGCCGCCTCAGGCAAGGCCGACGTCCCTCATCAGGCGGGGGCCCGCGCCGCTTCATTGGCACGTCACGTCAAGCGATCAGGCGGTCCAGGGGCATCGAGCCGTCAGAGCGGAGGCAACGGAATCATTGGCGTCGGAATTCGCCGACCGGCAACCCAATGCCACGACGACAGAAGACGCCCGAGCCCGGGTGTTCGCTTCCTTCACCGGTCTGCCAGCCATTTTCGCTGCAGCGCCCTTGCAGGACTGGTTTGCAACAAACGGTGAGACGCGCCAGAGCACGTGATCGACCCCGCGCCGCACTCACTTCTGCGGTTGCGCCTCCCGTGTCCTCCGTGGCCAATCCCTCCGCCAATCCCCGCCAAACAGCTTCCCGAAATCTTTCCCCAAGGCGCAGAAAATGAGCCAGCCCCTCTGCTAGGCTTAGGGGGCGTATCTACACACCTGTCCACATGAGCGCGGAGCAAGGATCGAGCATCCAGAAACCAACATCCAGCATCCCCGACGGTCTTGCCGAACAACTTTTAGAAATGCCGCGTAGGTTTCCGTTGGACGGAGTCCCATCTCTCATCTGA
Source organism: Planctomycetota bacterium (assembly GCA_031407585.1). Classification (GTDB taxonomy): domain Bacteria; phylum Planctomycetota; class Planctomycetia; order Pirellulales; family Lacipirellulaceae; genus Lacipirellula. The sequence goes on from JANOIK010000758.1 coordinate 7,067, forward strand.
CGGAGCGAACCCATGGCCTCAGCTGCTAGCAAGCCACAGCAGAAGTCTTACGCGATCAAGAACTGGCGAGAGTACAACGAGTCATGAGGTCTACTCCGCGGCGCAAGCTTGCGTCGTATCTAAGAGAGAGGGCTTCTCGATCCGAAACTTTCCCGATCGCCCGAGCGTAGAGTATAGTCCATCCGGCGCGTACAAGTAGGTCACCCGGTGGCCCGTCCGTTCGGTCGAGATTTGTCGCCTGCTTGGCCTTCCGGTAGTCTTTCGACGTTCCCCGTCGGACATGCCAAGCAGGCTCACCGTCTCCGAAGCCATCAAGCTCACCGGCAAATCCGAAAGTACGATCAAACGTATGGTGCGGGAGATCGTCGCGGACCCAACGCACCTTGATCGAGCGTTGATCGACCCGTCGCACGACGAGGTAGAGCGGCGCAAAGCCGCTGGCGATTCCTACGTCTGGCGGATCGCGCCGGAACTGCTCTTGAAGCGATTTCCCAGCGAGTCAGCGGACGGAACGTCGTCTGCCGCTGATTCCCCTGCTGGTCCACCGAATTCCAATCTCGTCGTCACGATCTTACGGGAGCAGCTTCAAAGCAAGGACGAACAAATCCGCACGCTCGAAACCCAGCTCGACCGGAAGGACGACCAGATCGCCAACCTTAACGAGCGACAGCGAGAGTCCAATATACTTATGAAGGAATTGCAACAACGGCTGGCGATCGCACCGCCCGTCGAACCACATTCCGGCAAGGTGCCGTGGTGGAAGCGCCCGATCTTCTAACCTCCCGATCCTGACCGAAACCCGACTCCCCTCTCGGCCCGCCAATCGTCCCCGCGTCAGCAGCGCGGCGGGACTCGCCCAGCACACGCTGGTGGAGCACGCGCTTTGTCCGCTCGACGTGCGTGAAGCGCTTCTGCCGGGCTCGCTTCATATCGTTCACTACGAGTACACCGACAAGAACCGCAATCGCAAGACGGCGACGGCGAATGTTGCCAGTCCGCTCGGGCTGTCGCCGAACGACGAGTTCTATTTATATGGTCTGCTGGCCCTCACGTTCGCCCAACCGGAGCCGTCGATCGACTTCTACGCCACGCCCCACTGGTGCTTGCGACAATTGGGTATCGTCGGTCCCGACGCCGAGCAGGGCAAACGCTATACGATCTTCCGACAGGCGCTGCGGCGACTGGCCGGCGTCGTCTATGAGAACGACCGCTTCTACGATCCCACGCGCGGGGAACACCGACAGGTGGCGTTTGGCTTCCTGAAATACAGCCTGCCAATTGATCCGGCGTCGTCGCGGGCATGGCAACTTGTGTGGGACCCGCAGTTCTTCCGCTTTTGCCAGGCGACCGCCGGCAGCTTCCAGTTTGACCTGCCCCCGGTTAGAGAACCAATCGTTAAGTTAGAGTTGGGCATGTCCCAACGCCAGCCTGCTCCGATCGCTGAGGCGTAGCCGAAGCGATCGGAGCAGGCTGGATCGCCTCCGGCGCCGGGGCCCGGTATCCCAACGAGCTGTGTGGCCGCACGGCGTTATAGTGCCGCCGCCACCGCTCGATGAGCACCTTTGCCTCCAGCAGCGTGTCGAACTGCTCGCGGGCCAGCAGCTCGTCGCGTAGCTTGCCGTTGAAGCTCTCGACGTAGCCGTTCTCCCAAGGGCTGCCCGGCTCAATGAAGAGCGTTTTCACACCGATACGAGCCAACCAGTCGCGCACCTTCGTTGCCGTAAACTCCGAACCGTTGTCGCTGCGGATATAGCTGGGCACGCCGCGGCGAACGAACAGGTCGCTGAGCCGCTCCAGCACGTCCTCGCTCGTGAGCCTCCGCGCCACGTCGATTGCCAGGCACTCACGCGAGTGCTCATCGATCAGCGTGAGCATCCGAATGGCCCGCCCGTCGCTGGTGCGATCGGCGACGAAGTCGTAACTCCAGACATGATCCTGGTGTGTCGGCCGCAGCCGTAGGCACGAACCGTCGGCCAGCCACAAACGCTGGCGTTTGGGCTGTTTCTGCGGCACTTTCAGTCCCTCCTGACGCCAGAGACGCTCGACCCGCTTGTGGTTCACGGTCCACCCTTCGCGACGCAACAGCGCCGTCACTCGACGGTAGCCGTAGCGACCATAGTCGCTCGCCAGTTGCACCATGCGTCGAATTAAACGCGGCTCGTCGCTGGGGACGTGCTTTTTCCGCCGCTGCGTGCTGCGGGATTGGTTCAACACTTCACAGGCCCGACGCTCCGACACCTGGTCGCGCCCG
>JANOIK010001065.1:0-8186 GCA_031407585.1 Planctomycetota bacterium
CAGTCGATGAGCACGGCCGCGTCCTCCGCCGAGTCGTTGACGCCCGCGAGCATGAGGTACTCGATCATCACCGGCGTGCCAGCCGGCTGGATGTCGTTGAGCTGCGCGAGCGCCCGCCGCAACTCGGGCAGCGGGTGGCGAACGGCAAGCGGGATCAATCCTTCGCGCACCTCCTGCCGAGCGCTATGCAGGCTGAGCGCGAAGTGGACTTCGGGAAAGCGACGTGCCGCGCGGACCATCGCGTCTGGCAAGCCCACCGTGGAAACCAGCACGCGGCTCGGCGGATGGTGGAAGAGCTCCGGCGCCGCGAGCGCTGTAAGCGTGGCGTACAGGTTCTCCTCGTTATGAAAAGGCTCGCCCATGCCCATGAACACGAGATTGCGAATCGTGCGCCCCTCTGCGGCGACGATCTGCCGCGCCTGCACAAACTGGTCGAGAATCTCGGCCGGCGTGAGGTTGCGCGCAATGCCCATCTTGCCGGTCGCACAGAACTCGCACGCCGCGGCGCAACCAACCTGGCTCGACACGCACAGCGTCGTCCGCCCCGTGGCAATGCGAAGGATCACCGACTCGATGAGCATCCCCGCCGCCGTGCGGAACAGCAGCTTCGTGGCGCCATCGTGCGCCGAGTCCGTACGGCTATGCAGCGCGAGCGAATGCAGCTCGACGCGGCTCGCGAAGTCCTCGCGTACCTCAACCGGCAACTCGGCCAGGGCCTCGTCATCGCCGCGCCCGCGCTTAAGCAATGCCGCACGAAAACGCCGCAGCACGTGCGGATCAATCCGCAGTTCGCGACGCACGCGCTCGAGGGCCGGCAGATCGAAGACGCTCGCCATTCAGAGCACGACCTTGTGCAGCACACTCGGCTGCTCTTGCACGTACTGCGGCACAGCATACCCAGGCAAGCGGCGGCGCATCTCCGCGATGATCTCTCGACCTCGCGCCACGGAGACTTCGAAATGAGCAGCGCCCGCCACGCGATCGAGCTGGTGCAGGTAGTACGGCCTCACGCCGATCTCGATAAGCCGCCGGCTGAGATCGCACTGGGCGTCGACCGAGTCGTTCACGCCGCGCAGCAGCACCGCCTGATTGAGCAGCAGCACGCCGGCGCGGCGCAGCCGATCGACGGCGCCCGCGACTTCGGCGTCGAGCTCCCGCGCGTGGTTCGCGTGCAGCACCATCACGGGCGCCAGCCGCGAGCCGGTCAGCCACGCGAGCAGCTCGTCGGTCACCCGCGATGGAATCATCACCGGCATGCGCGTGTGAACGCGCAGGCGCACGAGGTGCGGAATCGCCGCGAGCTGCTCGACCAGCGCGGCCAGGCGTCGATCGGTCATCGTCAGCGGATCGCCGCCGCTGAGAATGATCTCCTCGATCGTCGCGTCCGCCCGCAGCGCCTCAAGGGCCGGCTCCCACGCCTCCGCGCCGGTCGGACGCTCTTCGTACGGAAAGTGACGCCGAAAGCAGTAACGGCAATGCACCGGGCAGGCGCTGGTCACGATCAGCAGCGCTCGCCCCGGGTACTTCTGCAGCAACCCCGGCGTGAGCGTCGCCGCCGCTTCCTCGACCGGATCGGCAGTGAACCCCGGCGCCTCCTCGGTCTCGGCCAGCGCGGGAAGAACCTGCCGCAGCAACGGGTCGTGCGGGTTGCCGCGCTCGATCCGCGCCAGGTAGCTCACCGGCACGAGGCACGGAAAACCGCTTGCCGCGGCGCGAGCCTCACCCCCCAATGCCGCAGGCAATTCCAGGGCCTCGCACAGTTGCCGCCCATCACGAATTGCGGCCTGAAGCTCCGCCTGCCAGGGGGCAAGGGGCCGCTCGGAACGGGCGCGGACAGCCGGCGGATTTGAGGATAGAATGCTCAATTCGATTTCACGGTCATGGTCAGACTTGGGCGGCGCACCCGCAAACACCGAACACATCAGTATTCCCAGCGAGACGATAGGAAGCAAATCCGTGGCAGTTTACACCACCAGCGATTTCCGCAAGGGCCTCAAGGTTCAGATCGACGGCGTCCCCTATGTCATGGTTGAGATGAACTTCCGCAAGCCTGGCAAGGGCAACGCGCTCTACGAGTGCAAAATGCGGAACCTGCTCCGCGGCACCGTGACCGACAAGACCTACCGCGCCGGCCAGACGCTCGAGAGCGCCGACGTCTCAGAGTTCAACGCCCAGTACCTCTACAAGCAGGGCGACACGTACGTCTTCATGAAGAATGACGATTACGAGCAGTACGAGATGACCGCCGAGATGGTCGGCGACGCGTGGAAGTTCCTCAAGGACAACATGGACGTCCAGTTGCTCGTCTACAACGAAATCCCCATCGGCGTGACGCCGCCAAACCACGTGATTCTGAAGGTCGAATATTGCGACCCGGGCGCCCGCGGCAACACGGCCACGAACGTGACCAAGCCGTGCAAAGTGGAGACGGGGGCCGAGATTCTGGCCCCGGCGTTCGTCAATATCGGGGATTTCCTGCGAATCGACACCCGGACCGGAGAATATATCGAGCGTGCCAAGGATCCGAATTCCTGAGCGAATAAGCTATCCTTGAGGGACGTTTCCGAAGGTTGTCACTCCGAGGGTGACAAAATTCACAACGGACAACAGACTCCCCTCCTTCACATACGGGAATATTTGCCATGGGACCGGGCTTAATCGCACTCATCGTCGTCGGCGTCATCGTCCTGCTGGTGATGATGTACGGCGTCGGCATCTACAACAATCTCGTGCGGCTGCGCAACCGGTTCGAGAACTCCTTCTCGCAAATCGAAGTGCAGCTCAAGCGGCGGTACGACCTGATTCCCAATCTCGTCGAGACCGTGAAGGGCTACATGGCCCATGAGAAGGGGACGCTCGAGGCCGTCATCAACGCCCGAAATACTGCGGTCGGCGCCGTGAAGGCAGCCGCCGCGGCGCCCGGCGATGCGGCCGCGATGACGGCGCTGGCCGGCGCCGAGCAAGCGGTGGGCGCCTCGCTGGGCCGGCTGTTCGCGCTGGCCGAAGCGTACCCCGATCTCAAGGCCAACCAGAACATGGCCCAACTGACCGAGGAGCTGACCTCGACTGAGAACAAAGTGGCGTTCGCCCGGCAGGCGTATAACGATTCGGTCACGTCGTACAACGCCTACCGCCAGTCGTTCCCGCCGGTGTTCTTCGCGAGCATGTTCGGTCACGGCGAAGACGCGGAGCTGCTGGAATTCGCCGACAGCGCCGCGATCGCCGAAGCGCCGAAGGTGAAGTTCTGAGTGGGAGTGAGTGGTGAGTAGGTGAGTGGTGAGTGGAAAAGGCGACCCAGTCGCCTGACCGCGGCCTCGACTCATAACACTTTGTCCCACCACTCACCACTCACTCTTTCCCAACTCATGTCCACCGACTTCTACCAACGGCAGGACGATGCGCGCCGCACGACGCAGTGGCTGATCACGGTGTTCGTGCTCGCCGTGATCGCCGTCACCGGCGGCACGATGGCCGTCGCGTGGTTCGCCGTGCGAGAAGTGAACAATCAGCGAGGCGGCGACTCGCGGCAGCAATTCGGCGGCGAGACCTCTCTCAACGCCGCGACGCCTGAAGAGTTCACCGTCCCGCTCGGCGCCGGGGCCGTCACGCTGGCGCTCATCGGCGGCGGGTCGCTCGTGAAGGTCGCGCAGTTGCGCGGCGGCGGACACGTCGTCGCCGAGAGCCTCAACGGACGCCGCGTTTTTCCGGACACGACCGACCCCATCGAGCGACGGCTGCTCAACGTCGTCGAGGAAATGGCCCTGGCGTCCGGCGTGCCCGTGCCGCCCGTCTTTATGCTCGACGACGAAGCGGGGATCAACGCGTTCGCCGCGGGCTACTCGTCGAGCGACGCCGTGGTCGCGGTCACGCGCGGCTGCGCCGAGCAACTCTCGCGGTCGGAGCTGCAGGGCGTCGTCGCCCACGAGTTCAGCCACATCCTCAACGGCGACATGCGCATCAACATCCGCATGATCGGCCTGCTGTTCGGGATCCTGCTGATCGGCCTCATGGGACGCACCATCGTGCGGTCCATGATGTACTCGGGCGGCTCACGGCGTAGCCGCAACTCGAAGGACGGCGGGAACAGCGCGCTCTACTTCCTGGCCATCGGCGCCGCGCTGATGGTGCTGGGTTATCTCGGCACGGTGATCGGTAACCTCATTAAGGCCGCCGTGTCGCGCCAGCGGGAGTTTCTCGCCGACGCCTCCGCGGTGCAGTTCACGCGGCACCCCGAGGGCCTCGCCGGCGCGCTGAAGCGCATCGGCGCCGCGGCGACGGGTTCGCGACTCACGGCGCCCAACGCCTCCGAAGCGAGCCACATGTATTTCGCCACGGGCGTGTGGGAAGGATTCACGAGCCTCACGGCGACGCATCCGCCGCTGGAGGAGCGCATTCGGCGGCTCGATCCGCAGTGGGATGGAAAGTTTCCCCCCGCGCCGGCCGCTCCGCCGGCGTATGCCGAGTTGGAAGGCGGCGGCGATGCGGGCGTCGCCGGCTTGGTGGGCGGGATGAGCCGTAGCGCGGGCGCCGCGGCGGTCGTGCCCGTCGCCGTGGTCAAGCACGCCGCCGAGCAAGTGGGCGACCCTACCGAGCGACATCGCCAGTACGCGGCGGCGCTCATCGACTCGCTGCCGGAGGCGGTTCGGCAATCGGCCCGCGAGCCGTACGGTGCGAGAGCCGTGTTGCTGGGCCTGCTGACCGATCGCAAACCTGCGGTTCGCGATGTGCAGATAGCGAAGCTCGCGGAGCTGGCGCCCGCCGATCTCGTGGAGCTCACGCTGAAGCTACTGCCGTTGCTCGACGGGCTCGACGTGCGGGCTCGGCTGCCGCTGGTCGATCTGTCGCTGCCCGCGCTGCGGGCCATGTCGCCGGCGCAGTACCAGCAGTTCCTCGAATGCTTCAAGGCCCTGGTCGCGGCCGACAATCGTCTCGGGCTGTTCGAGTGGACGCTCTACCGCGTGCTGCTGCGACATCTGCGGCCGCAGTTCGAAAAAACGGCGGCGCCGCGCGCGGCGTACAACGGATTTCAGAAACTCGGCGAGCAGTGCTCGGTGCTGCTCTCGACGCTCGCCCACGCCGACAACCGGCGCGGCGACGCGGCGGGCCCGTTTGCCAAGGGCGCGGAGAAGCTGTCGCAGGCGGACGTGCGACTTCTGCCGCAGGAGCGGTGCGGGCTGAACGAGCTCAGCGATGCGCTCGACGAACTGTCGCGCGTGGCCGAGAAGCAGCTTCGGCGATTGGTCGACGCGTGCGCGACCGTGATTTGCGCGGATCGCGAGGTCACCGTCGCCGAGGCCGAGCTGCTGCGGGGCGTGTGCGACATGCTCGACTGCCCGATGCCGCCGCTGCTGCCGGGCGGTCCCGCGGCGTACGTCGAAGCGGGCGGGACATGAGTTCAGCGTTGCGACACGAACGCTTGCGCCGCCGCGCCGAAATGCTGTCGCGGTTGCGAACTTTCTTCGCCGAGCGCGGGTTTCTCGAAGTCGAAACGCCGCTGCTCGACGACGAGGTGATCCCCGAACTACACATCGAACCGTTTGCCGTCTCGGAAAAGGTGCCAGGAACCTTTTTTTTGCAGGCGTCGCCCGAACTGCATATGAAACGGCTGCTCGCGGAGGGCCTGCCGGCGATCTTCCAGGTCACGCGTTCGTTCCGTAGAGGCGAACGCGGGGCGCTGCACAACCCCGAGTTCACGATCGTCGAGTGGTATCGCGCCGGCGATTCGATGGCCGACGGCGTGCAACTGCTCGATGAACTTTGCCAACGTGTTGCCGAGGCGCCACCGGCAATCCGCACCACCTACGCGGACGCATTTCAGCGTTATGCCGGGATCGACCCGCATCGCGCCTCGTGCGAGCAGCTCGCCGACGCAGCCGAGCGGCTAGGCGTGAGCGTGCCCGAAACACTTGAGCGGCAGAATCGCGACGAATGGCTCAACCTCTTACTCGCGACGTGCGTCGAACCGAAACTCGGCGCCGCTGGGCCGGAGATTCTGCTCGACTATCCCGCGAGCCAATCCGCGCTCGCCACGACGACCGTCCGCTCCGAGGGAATCGAGGTGGCGGAGCGATTCGAGTTGTATTGGCGGGGCGTCGAACTGGCCAACGGATACCACGAACTGACCGACGCGGCGGCCTTGCGAGAACGGCTCGCCGGCGTGAACGTCGCCCGAGCCGCCGACGGCCGCGCCGCCCTGCCCTTGCCCGAGCGCCTCTTGTCCGCGATGGAAAACCCGGGCCTCCCACCCTGCTCCGGCTGCGCGCTCGGCTTCGACCGCCTCGTAATGCTCGCCTGCGGCGTGGCCACGATTGACGACGTGATGGCTTTTCCGCAGCCATGAAATGAGCGGCGTCGCTCACGCATTCGTCTCGTCGTCGAGCTGCGCGACGAGCTCGTCGAACCGCACGACATACGACGAGTGAACCGCCGCGAGATGGGCTCGAATCTCCGTCAGACGATCGCCATTCTCCCGCGCGAGTTCCAACACATCAGCGTCGTCGCGCAGGCGCGCGGCGGCGAGCTTGAGTTCCACCAGCGAAGGCAGCGAGATGTAGTGCAACGATCCCCGCTCGGCGCCCATCGTTCGCGGATGGCCGATCGTCGTCGGCGCCGGTCGCGAGGGCGTGCCGCGTCGCCCGCCTTCGGGCAGAATGTCGACTTCGATCGCGGTCTCGCGATGGACGAGCTTCGGCCAGCGACCCGCGGGCGGCGTCAACACCTCGAAACCGGCGACGGACGGGGTCTGTTGAAAATCCTCGATGCGATCGCTGGGCAGAACGATGTCGACGTCCTGCGTCACGCGACCAACATAGCCGTGTCGCCAAACGGCCCAACCGCCGATCACCGCCTCGCAGTCGCACGCCCGCAACACCTTGTCGAGCGCCTCGACGACGCGGCCGTAACGGCCGGGCAGATCCTGCGGCTCGAGCATCTTGTCCCTCCGCGCGAGCAGCACGTCGGCGAGCTCCAGCTGCTGCGTCAGTAAATGGGCTGTGACTGGCATGATTCTAGGATACGTCGGCGTGTCGAGACTGGCGCATACGAGATTTATCGCAGCTTCGCCACTTGCTTGTGGCGGAAGCAGCCGAGCGTGTGGTCGTTGACCATGCCCGTGGCCTGCATGTGGGCGTACACGATCGTACTCCCGACGAACTTGAAGCCGCGCTGCTTCAGGTCCTTGCTCAGCGCGTCGCTCTCAGGCGACGTGGCCGGCACGTCCCGCTTCGTGGGCCAGTGATTCTGAATCGTCTTGCCGTCGATGAAGCCCCAGATGTATTTGGTAAAGCCGTCGAACTCGTCCTGCACCGCGAGGAACAGCCGCGCGTTGTTTACCGCGGCCGCGACTTTCAGCTTGTTGCGGACGATCCCGGGGTCTTCCAGAATCTTCGCGATTCGCTTCTCCGTGAACCGCGCGACTTTCTCGGCATCGAAGTCCGCGAAGCAGCGGCGATAGCCTTCGCGCTTGTTGAGAATGCACGCCCAACTCAGCCCGGCCTGGGCGCTCTCCAGTGTGAGGAACTCGAACTGCTTACGGTCGTCTCGCGTTGGCACGCCCCACTCTTCGTCGTGGTAGCGGCGGTAGAGCTCGTTGCCGGAGAGGGCCCACTCGCAGGGCTCCAGCGCGGCCGTTTTCGTTCGAGTCGTCTTCGCCATCAAGACACTCGCTCGTAAACTTCAAACGCGTGGGCAAAGTCGTTCTTCGCGTCCGCGGCGTGATTCTCAGAGGTAAGCAACCGCCATTGCCGCTCGTCCCACGGCGGGAATGTCGCATCGCCTTCGACATGGCTCAACACGCGCGTCAGGTAAAGCCGCGTCGCGTGGGGCAGTGCGGCGGCGTAGATTTCACCGCCGCCGATCACGAACGCCTCGTCATCGCCGCCGGGGGAGGCGCCCGCCGCTGCGAGCGCCGCCGCGATATCCCCAACAACGCGAACCTCCGGGAACGGCGTCGCGAACCGCGGCTGGCGCGTCACCACGATCGACGTTCGCCCCGGCAACGGCCGGCCAATCGACTCCCACGTGCGGCGGCCCATCACGATCGGGCACCCCATGGTCAGCGCCTTGAACCGCCGCAAGTCGGCCGATAACCGCCACGGCAGCTCCCCGCCGCGGCCAATCACGCCGTTCTCGGCAACGGCGGCGATCAGCGACACGGTCATACCGCCACCGGCGCCTTGATGTGCGGG
>JANOIK010000759.1:0-1668 GCA_031407585.1 Planctomycetota bacterium
CTTCGCCAGCGAGGCGGCCCGCGGCAACCTGCTGGACGACGCCCTGCTGCAGCTCATCCGCGACACCGACAACCCCAACAGCGCCCTCCGCAGCCACTCACTGCTGTTCGACCTGTATGGGAACGACGGGTTTCAGGCCGAGATCACGCAGACCCAGTGGGCTGCTCCACGCAACACCGATGGAACTCCGAATACGGCAGTGACATCCGCCATGACATCGGCCACCGGCGGCGGAGTTACCGGCGGGCAACTCATTCAGTTTGATCTCGAAACGACAACCGCCGACCTCAACCCATCGCTCACGGGCATTCAATCGGTCGTCAATATTTACGGCCAGCCGATCGCGCTGAGCCAGATGGACGACGCCTACAACGGCCTGGCTGTGACGTTCCTGACCCCTGGCGATTTCAACAGCGCCAAGACCGTGAACACGCGGATTGTCGACACTCAATACATTCAGCCTGTGCCGCCGGCGACGGGCAATCCCACGTGGCGGTTCACCGTCATGACGTTCCCGCTGGCCGACGGCACGCTCATCGACAAGCCCAACATAACCACTGACGGTCCGTACCTTCTCGACGGCTCTCGCATCCTCGTGAACGGCCGCCCGTTCAACGGCACGGGCGTCGGCTTCAATCCCTACGCTCCCGCCGACGAAGCGCGGCTCACCGCCTTCGAGAACATCTACGGCATTCTTCCGGCCCCCGACCCGTTTCCCGGTCCCGTGGCGCTTTTTCCCAACGTGGCGTTCTTCGACCAGGACAATGTGCAGCTCACGAGCACGCCCGCGGAATCGCAATTGTACTTCGCCAACCCTAAGCCCGTGACGGCTGGCCCGCCTCCTACTTGGAACGGCGACTACGCCGGCCGCGGCGGCCCCGACGAGTCCTACGACGCCCCCGACTTCCAGAACATCTTCCTCGCCGCGGTGCAGGATGTGCCCGAGGAGGAGAACAACCCGGGGTCCGGCTCGCTGGAAGACGTTGTGCTTCCGTCGTTCCACCGGCCCGAGCTCATCAACTACTGGGCGGCACGAGTCGCCGCGATTCCTCCGCTAAGCCCTCCGCGCTCGCTGATGAGCACGCCGATGGTGCTGCGCAAGGTGATGTTCCGCCCCAACCACCTCGACCACCCGAACTTCACCGGCGGCAACGCCGAGCTCGAAGAAGCCATCCGCGTCTACAAAACCGCGCTCACCGATCCGGGCGCCCTGCTGGATTTGCAAAACCGCTACGTCTTCGGCCCGTGGGACGTCGACAACGACAACGACGGCAACCGCGACAGCGTGTGGATCGACTTCGGCGCTCCCGTGGTGATGGGTCCGCACGGCAAGCTCGTGAAGCCGCTCGTCGCGATGCTGGTCGTCGACATGGACGGCCGCATCAACCTCAACACCGCCGGCACGCCGGACATGATCGACTTCACCCGGACGATCCCGGAACCGAACCAGGCGGGCGATCCGACGCGGCCGGTGTCCCAGGCCGGCAGTCCCCGGCGGGTCTACCTCGCCGAGGGTGAGCTGCCGTTCGACGACGACGCCGGCGAGATGGAACCGAACACGCCGCGCGGCATCGGCTGGGGTCCGGCCGAAATCAGCGCTAAGGCGGCGCTCGGCCCGGCGAGTTCCAAGCTCGTCAGCCAAGGCGTTCCGGGCGGAGTGGTCGGTGG
>JANOIK010001079.1:0-2087 GCA_031407585.1 Planctomycetota bacterium
CCGCGGAATATGGACACGCTCACGGTCGAGGTGCGGACCGTGAAAGGGGAAGGCGGGGCGAGCGTTGACGAGGTGTGGGTCGAGTTCGTGGATTTTCAGACGGGACGGAAAGAGCGCATCCCTACGGGATGAGAAATGCAAATTGGCCAATGGCCATTGCAAATTGCAAATTGGAAGAGAAGAAACTCGTCGCGTTGATTCACCCTCTGATTTTTGCAATGGCCATTGGCCAATGGACAATTTGCAATGCTCACCAAGCTTGCCAACTGGTTCGACAATCGCACCGGCTATCGATCGCTCGTTAGCGCCGCTTTGTACGAGCCCATTCCCGGCGGGTCGCGGTGGCGGTACGTGTGGGGCAGCACGCTGGTAATGGCGTTTGCCACGCAGGCGGTCACGGGCATTTTCCTGTGGATGGCGTACAGCCCCAGCACGCAGACCGCGTGGGAAAGCGTTTTCTACATTCAGCACGAGATGTGGGGCGGGTGGCTGCTCCGCGGCATCCACCACTTCATGGCCCAGGCGATGGTCGTGCTGCTCGCCATCCACTTCGTGCAGGTAGTGTGGGACGGGGCGTACCGGGCGCCGCGGGAGCTGAATTTTGTCATCGGGCTCGTGCTCATGCTCGTCGTGCTCGGACTCGCGCTCACGGGGTATCTCCTGCCGTGGGATCAGAAAGGGTACTGGGCGACGACGGTGGGGACGAATCTCGCGAGCCAGGCGCCGGTCGTGGGGCCGGACTTGCAGAAGCTCGCGATCGGCGGGAGCAGCTACGGGCACCAAACGCTCACGCGGTTTTTCGCGCTGCACGCCGGCGTGCTGCCGGGGCTGCTGATCGTGGGGCTGGTCGCGCACATCGGGCTGTTCCGGCGGCATGGGCTGCACGCCCGCAAGCCGGACCCCGCACGCAGTGCGATGTTCTGGCCCGACCAGGTGCTGAAGGACAGCGTCGCGGCCCTCGGCGTGCTCGCCGTCGTGTTGGGGCTCACCGTGTACTACGGCGGCGCCGAGCTGATGGCGCCAGCCGACCCCGCGAACCCCTACGACGCGGCCCGGCCGGAGTGGTACTTCTTGTTTCTATTCCAGTTTCTGAAGTGGTTTCCGGGTGAGCTCGAGCTGTGGGGCGCGTTTATTATTCCCGGCGTCGTGCTCGCGGTGCTGTTCGCGATGCCGTGGATTGGAAAGAGTCGCGCGGGGCACGTGTTCAACGTGGCGCTGCTGTTTGTGCTGCTGGGCGGCGCGGCGCTGCTGACGGCGCAGGCGTGGTACGACGACAACCGCGCAGCGTCGCTCGATTTTTTTGATTTGCCAGCAGAGATTCCCCCGAAGCTTGAGGCGTCGTGGCGGTTTTTGGAAGCCAAACAGCAAGCATCCCGCGAAGCCGAGCGGGTGGTGGAGTTGGCGATGATGCCGGAGCGGATTCCGCCTACGGGCGCGCTGGCGATGGCGTACGACGATCCTTATCTACAGGGGCCTCGGCTGTTTCGGCAGTATTGCGCGGGATGTCACAACTTTGTGAAGCCACCGCCGCGTGGACTCGAAGATCCTGATCACATATTTAGCGTAAAGCCGACGGCGCCGACCTTGTTTGACGTCGGAACTGAGCAGTGGATGACGAGGTGGCTCGACGCGAAGTTCATCGCCTCCGTGCATCGCTTCGGGTACGAAAAATCCCCGTTCGTCGAAGGCGAGATGGTGAATTTCGTCGCGGGGATGGTTGCAGAGGACGCGAGCGACGAGGACAAGGCGGCGGCGAAGGACGCCATCGGCAAGATCGTCGCGGCGCTGGTCGATGCGGCGGACATGCCTGGCGCCAAAGAACCGAGCGAGGACGAACAGGCGCGCATCGACGAGGGGTGGGAGCTGATCAACGGGAAGCTGGCCGAGACGGTCGACGGCGGGATGAGTTGCGTTGATTGCCACTCGTTTGAGGTGGGCGAGGCGGCCGCGGCGCCGAATCTACACGCCTACATGTCGCGCGAGTGGCTCATCGACTTCATCTCGAATCCAGCCGACGAGCGGTTCTACGGAGATCGCAACGACCGCATGCCGGCGTTTGCGGCGCATGACGATCCGCGGCTGAACCA
>JANOIK010001118.1:0-2428 GCA_031407585.1 Planctomycetota bacterium
GCCGCGCGTGCTGCTCGACGGCGCCAACCTGGAGCTCATCGCCAGCGAGCCGGACATCGTGACGCCCATCGGCATGGCGTTCGACGCTAAGGGCCGGCTGCTGGTGGTCGAATCGCACACGCACCAGCGGCCCGACAACTACGAAGGCCCCAAGGGCGATCGCGTCCGCATGTTCAGCGATTCCGACGGCGACGGCCGCTTGGATCGCTGGACAACATTCGTCGAAGGCTACCAGCAGGCGATGAACCTGTGCGTTCGTCCCGACGGCGGCGTGTACCTCGTCACCCGCCGCGATGTGCGGCTGCTAGAGGACACCGACGACGACGGCGCGAGCGACAAGGAGACGATGATCCTTAGTCTCGAAACTGAGGGCGAGTATCCGCATAACGGGATGAGTGGAATTGCAATCCACCACGACGCCCGCCTTGGCGTCGGGATGCTTGTCGTCGGCATCGGCGAGAACTTCGGCTTTCCGTACACGCTCGTGGGTAGCGATGGCTCGAAGTTCGATGGCCGCGACGGCGCGGGAAACGTGTTCCTGTGCGACGAGCGGGGCGCTCGCCTGCGGCGATTCGCTACGGGATTCTGGAATCCTTTTGGATTGTGCTTCGCCGGCGGAAACATCTATTGCGTGGACAACGACCCCGACGCGAGTCCGCCCTGTCGATTGATCGAGCTGCACATGGCCGGCGACTATGGATTTCGTTTTCAGTACGGGCGCGCCGGCGTTCATCCGCTGCTGGCGTGGAACGGCGAGTTGCCCGGCACGCTGCCGCCGATCTGCGGCGTCGGCGAGGCGCCGACGGCGCTCGTCTTCCATCACGATTTCTTGTGGGTCACAAGTTGGGGCGACCACCGAATCGAGCGTTACTCCCCCCGATATGCAGGTACGACGATGCGTCCGAAGCGGGCGGCCCAGCTTCATGTCGTCGTTCAGGGGGATGAGGATTTTCGGCCGACGGGATGCGCCGTCGCGCCCGACGGCTCCATCTATTTCGCTGATTGGGTGAGTCGGAGTTACCCCGTTCATGGCAGTGGGCGAATTTGGAAGCTCTCGCTGCCGCGGCCGGAACTCGACCGCCCGCCCTTGGAGGATGTTCAGACGTCGAACAGTTTCCAGAAGGCGTGGGATAGCTCCAACAGCACGCCTATCGAATGGCAACAAGCGAGCATTGCAATGGGATATGTGGCTTCGCAGACGGCCGCGCAACGTCTTACCACGCTTCAGTCAAAGCGTTGGATCGCCGCAGAGGGAGTTGACCCTTCGTTGAAGGCGTCGCTTGCCGACGAGGACGGCGACGTGCGGCTGTTCGCCGTTCGCTGGATTGCCGATGAGCGGATGGTAGAGTTTCGCGACGACGTGGCGAAGTTGCTCGACGGCGAGATTCCCAGCGAGCGTTACTTCCTCGCCGTCCTTGCGGCGGTCGATTGGCTCGAAAAACAGGCCGTTCCACGCAATGGCGCAGTCTCCGATGAGCTGCTGCAGCGTGAGCTTGCCAACGAAAACCGTTCGCCGCAGCTTCATGCGCTTGCGCTGCGGCTGATCTCGCCGGACCATGAGTGGCTGACGCTCGAACGGTTGCGTGGGTACTTGGCGTCGGACTCGCCCGAGTTGCGGCTTGAGGCTGTGCGCACGCTTGCCATGCAGTCGAAGCCGGTGGGGCTGGCGGTGTTGGCGGAAATTGCGGGCGATGCGACGCAGGACGCCGAGGTGCGCGCCGAGGCGGTCGTGGGGTTGGCGGCGGGCGCCGAGGAGCAGGGGGAGTTGTTGGAGACGCTTGCCGCAGGCGATGGTGATGTTGCCAAGGAGGCCGCGCGTGTGCTGCGGCTAAACCGCAAGCGGGTGGCGGCGTTGGAGGAGCATCCGGGCGCCGATGACCTCGAGGGTTGGACCGCACTGCTCGCCGAGGGCGGCGATGCGGCGTCGGGGCGGCGGTTGTTTTTCACGAGCCAAACACTGTGTGCCACGTGCCACCAACACGGCGGCAGGGGAGGGCGGATTGGTCCCGATCTCACGCGCATCGGCGACCAGCAGTCGCGCGAGCGCATCATCGCTTCGATCCTGCAGCCCAGCCGCGAGATCGCGCCACACTACCAGGCGTGGGAGCTCGTCACCACCGGCGGCCTCACGCGAGTTGGTCTGCGGCTGCCTAAGGGCGGCGACGACGGCGTCGAGCCCTACGCCGACCCCAACGGCGTGCAGTTCACGCTCCGCAGCGAGGAGATCGAGCTCCGCTCGCCCAGCAGCACGTCGATCATGCCCGCGGGGCTCGCCGACGCGCTCACGATCGAGGATCTGCGCGACCTCGTCGCGTTTCTGTCCACGAAAGAGTGACGAATCGGGTGGCACCCCCAAGGTCCTCCGCAGGGCGTGGTGTCTCTGTAACGAATCGACCACGCCCAGCGCGGACATGGGCGTGGCACCCGG
>JANOIK010001233.1:0-2127 GCA_031407585.1 Planctomycetota bacterium
TTGTTTGAGTGGGCCGTCGGAAGAATGTCGGACCCACGTTCTCTACTTTCGTAAATTTCGTGCTTTTCGTGGTTCAAAATCCGCAGAACACAGTTACGACGCATTAAAACGAATGGACTTCACAAACGCCTCGAAGGCGGCACGCTGGTTCTCGATCGTCGCCTTGTCGCCGAAGAGTTTTACGAACCAGACTTCTTCGCCGCGTTCGGCCATAACGGCCAGCAGGCCTTGTTGAACGGGGGCGTCCGCGGGGGAGAAGAACTCGAACTGCAGCGCCTTGTCGCCGTCGACGGTGATCACGGCGGCGGCGTTTTTGACGTCGTCTTCCGTGAGACTGGTGATTCCAACCTGCCCGGCCCAGCGGCGCACGTTGGGACCGAGGGCCGCCATCTCGCCGTGGGCGGCGAAACGCGTGACCGCAAGGTCTGCTTTGCCGCCCGAGTCAGTGACCGCGAAGGATGCTTCGCGCGGGAACATGCCCGTATTCAACGGCAACGCCTGCCAGTCGGCGGGGGCTTTGTAGGTGAGACCGACAGCAGGAGCCGGCGCGGCATCGGCATCTTCCTCCGCGTCCGCCGGCGGGCTGAGTGGCGTGCGGCCGGTCGCCGGCGGATGCCCCGGCGGCAGGCCGGCGAGGCCCGCGCCCATAGGGTCGACCTTCATCTCGCCGACCAACTCAAACAGCGTGGCCTTGCCTTTGACCGTCGCGACTTCGCGCTTGAGTTTCGCGATGGTCGAGTCGCTGAGCGGCGTCTGCTGAAGCTGGCCCATCCAGCGGGTGACATTCACTTGCAGGAATGCGGGCCACTCGAGGGCGAGCGGCAGCCTTGAGACGGTGATCTCGAGCTCGCCGTCATCGGGCGCATCATCGCGAGGAATCACGATCGTCGCGGCGCGCATCTCCCCGCCGGGCTGCTCGGTCCAGCCGTCGGGCAACTTCCACGCGGGATGGTCGGCGTTCTTGTCGGCATCCACGTCGACCATGTCGCCGACGTCGACTGTCGCCACGAAATCCTCGAAGGGTTTCCGCACGGCATTTGCCGCGGCGGCGTCGGGAGTTAATAGCTTGAAGAACCACGCCGTGTCGCCGGCGGGGATAACCGCGGCGAACATGTGGTCCAGCTTGGCCCGCGCTTCGGCGGCGTCGACCGCGACGACGCGCGGCTGCGTCCGCGGCGTTTCGTAGGTCGTGATTTCCTCGGGGGCGCTGCATCCCGCTACGAGCGCAGCGGCAATCGCCAGCGCGAGCGAGGCGGCGGCGGGCGGGCGATGAGACGGGCGGGGGCGAGGTTTCACCCCCGCATTATAGGGAAGCGGCCGCGCGCGGGGTACCGCAGACGGGCGGGGGGCGCAAAGTCCACCCCGAGCAACTGCGGTCCCGGCTCAGCTCAGACCGAACAAGCCCAGCAGGCTTTCCAGCAGCGAGTCGTTGAGCGCAAGGTTCGAATCCCAGCTCCAGATGTTGCGCACCATGTCCATCATCACGGTCACGCCCAGCATCAGTAGCAGGAAGCACGAGGCCAGGGCCACGATGTTGAACACCGAATACTCGCCCTCGCGAGCCGCGACGGGCACGTAGCCCGCCATCGCCATGCCGCCGTCGTCGCCGGCGCCGTAGTCCTCGGTGAGCCCCATCTCGTCGGCAGGGACTTCAGCGAACGCGTCGTCGCCCAGGATGCCGGCCGCGGGCGAATCGAGGTCGCCCATGTCGGCGTCGAGCGCGATCACCTGCGAGCTGCTATCCCCGTCGTCGTCGCCATCGCCCAGCGGGGTGAGACGGAAGTCGTCGTCGGTCTGCAGCGCGGCCGCGGGTTTGCCCTTCGCGGGCGGCTTGGCGGCGGGTTTAGGTTGCTCGGCAATGTCGCTGCCGATGAGCGAGATTTCCGACTCGCCCGGATCGGGGCCGAGCGACAGCGATTCGAGAATCGCAGAGCCGCCCATCTCCAGCGGGATGTCGTCGAGCGCGAGCCCGCTGTCCGAGGGGTCGATGAGGTTGATGCCGCTGTCGCCGGAGTCGAGCGTGATGTCGCTGCCGCCGGCTTCGGCGAGTACGAACTCTTCGCCGTCGGTGGCCAGTTCGAGATCGGAGGTCGGGCCCTGGGCCTTGGACTTCTTCGATTTGCTCTT
>JANOIK010001285.1:0-1604 GCA_031407585.1 Planctomycetota bacterium
ATGCTGGCGCCGGTTGGCCAAATTCTGCCGCCCGACGGTAAAGGTTGCGGATTCTGTGGATCGCACTGGCCGATAAGTCTCTTCGACGGCACGCGCTGCGTGCTGCGCTTGGAACTTGTTGCCGGGGGAGTGCATCCATGGCTTTTCGCGTTGATCCGCAGTCGTTGTTTCGCAGCCTGATTCCCACCAGCCGTGGGACGCGCAAGGCCAAACAAGCTCCTCCGTCGCGCCGCTCGCGCGTCGGCCTTGGGTTCGAGACGCTCGAATCGCGGCAGATGATGGCGGCCGACATGGCCGAGATCGTCGGCGTGATTCGCCTGGACGGGCAGGGCGACGGCAACCCGGCGAATGACACGCTGGTGCAGGGCGCCCAGGTGAAGCTGTATCGCGACGGCGGCGACGGCGTGTTCAACAACGGCGCCGGCGACGACCTGCAAGCGGCCGCCAACGTGACCAGCAACAGCCTCGGCCAGTACCGGTTCGCCGGGCTGAGCGCGGGCAAATACTTCGTACAAGTCGTGCTTCCCGGCGGCCTGCAAACGGCGCCCGGCGGCAATGTGAAGACCGTCACGATCACCGCGGGCGACTCCGACGGCGCCATCGGCATGACGATCGATGAGTTCGACTCGTTCCAGAAGGTCGAAGCGTCGCCGCCGCCGGATCCGGCGGGCTTCAACTCGACCAAGGCCGACGCGACCGTGCTCGGCGGCGAGCGAGACTTCCGCGTGGAGATCACCGCGGGAACCGACCAGTTCTCCAGCGTGTCGCTGATCAGCGGCGGCGGCCTCCTGCGGCTCGCTAGCGGCGCCATGGTCACCGGCAATGCCACCATCGTCTGGGACGGCACGGACGGCAACGCGAACGTCACGAACCCCACCGGCCTCGGCGGGCTCGACTTCACGCACGACGGCGAGAACACGATGACCGGCATTCGGTTGTCGGTAGGCGCCGACCATCCAAATTCCGTGGTCAAGCTGCGGATTTACTCGGACGCGACGCACTGGTCCGAGTTCACGACCACCGTCCCCGAGAGCGTGGGCGGGCAGATCGACAAGCAGGTGGTGTTCGACTTCTCGACGCCGACCAACCTATCCGGCGGCGGGGCGGACTTCACCAAGGTGGGCGCCCTGGAGCTGACGTTCGTGGGCGTGAGCGCGGTCGACGCGCAGATTTCCGTCGCCGAACTGGTGGGCCTCACCACCAAGAAGGCCGACTTCACCGCGCTGAACCTGCTGAGCGTCGGCGACCGCGTGTGGAAGGACGTCAACAACAACGGCCAACTCGACGGCGCCGAGCAGGGC
Source organism: Planctomycetota bacterium (assembly GCA_031407585.1). Lineage (GTDB taxonomy): Bacteria > Planctomycetota > Planctomycetia > Pirellulales > Lacipirellulaceae > Lacipirellula. The sequence goes on from JANOIK010001285.1 coordinate 1,302, forward strand.
ATCTCCGGCGTGAAGGTCAACCTGTTCGTCGACACCGACGCCAACAACCAGTACACGCCGGGCGTCGACGCCGCGGCGGGCACGACCACGACCGACGCGGCCGGCAACTACCTGTTCACCGGCCTGGCGATGGGCAGCTATATCGTGCAGGTCGATGCCTCAAACTTCCTGACCGGCGCCGCGCTGGCCGGTTTGCAGTCGAGCAACGGCAACACGGCAACCGATCCGGACGACAATGTGAACAACGACGACAACGGCACGCCGCTGGCGGGGTTTGGCGTCGTGAGTCTCGCGGTGAGCTTG